>NZ_JBEPYQ010000074.1:0-34481 GCF_041641335.1 Cohnella sp.
GGCCGTTTTGTAGGTGACATGGATCGCTTCGGAGAGCTGGCGGGCATTCACGCAGCGGGGCTGGGCGTGCAGAAAAATGGCCTGGAACCAACGATGAAGAGGCGTACGGCTGCCTTCCATAATGGTGCCGGCGATCAAGGAAGTTTGCGTATGGCAGGAGCGACATTCGTAGAGCGGAATCCGACGGGTGGAAATGAGATAGAAAAGCGGGTGGTTGCAGCGCGGACAGCGAAAGCCGTCGGGCCACTTCATCTCGAACAGAACAGGGAAACAATCCGCTTCCTCTTTAAAGACGGAACAAAATTTTTGGAATTTCTCCGCGGCTTCTTTAAGGCTCATACGAATCTCCTTTCCGTTTTTAGCGAACGTTTGTTCTACTTTTATTATACCAAACATTTGTTCTTATTTAAAGTTGTAATTCGCTTATTTTTCTTTTTATCTATGTGATTTCCAACTGACTCGAAGGGATGTCGGCAAAAGGGGCGGAAAGGCGGTAGGGCAGGGCGGGTGCAGAGCGAACTGACGGGAGGGGATAGCGGTAAAAGGGGCAGAAAAGCGGTAGGGTAGGGCGAGTGCAGAGCGAACTGACTGAAAGGGATAGCGGCAAAAGGGGCGGAAAGGCGGATAGCGGTAAAAGGGGCAGAAAAGCGGTAGGACAGGGCGGGTGCAGAGCGAACTGACGGGAGGGGATAGCGGCAAAAGAGGAGAAAAGGCGGCGAGGCGGACACGGGATAGGATGGGAGGCGACGGGAGAGGGCGGTTGACATTCGCAGATGTCAATGATACATTAGCTACTGCTCTTTTGCCTTCCCTTGGCTATAATAGATGAAAGAACTGAAATCACGAGGGGGACCATCTTTGAATCACAAGGTTACGATCAACAAGAAAGAAATTGCGGTTACGTTCACCAGTTATTATGATACGGAGCTGGGCGAATTTTTATTTAAGCAAGTCATGTGCGACGTCTATATGCCGGGCAACGAAGTCGTTCCGATCGACGTGGAGAAGGAGCAGATTCGGCGCATCGTCGAAGGTTTCAAGAAGCGCAAGGAGCTGTACGACGAAATTCCTAAAGAAAAAATCAAAGGCAAAGAATATTACGTCATCAATACGAAAATGCGGTACGATCTGGATTGGCTGAAGGGGAGGAAGCAGGAGCGCCCGATGTCGCTGGCCGAGCACGAGAAGCTGAAGGCGGACGCCGCCCGCGGCATTAAGCCTGCGCCCAAGCCGACTGAGCGGGAACCGGAAGAAGCTCCGGCGCCGTCGAAACGGGAACCGGCTGCGCCGGAGTACAAGGATACCAGAAGGAAGTTTCTGCTTGCCCAAGGATTCAAGCATAATCTGGTTACGAACAACTGGGAGATCAAAGACATTCGCTTTCCCGACGCCAAGATCGACAAGGCCGCTTCCGATACGGAGTTCGAGGAAGGCATGAAGCGGCTGCTTGACGCATCCTACCAGAATCATCTGAAGCGCCGCACCTCTTCTTCCCGCAAGAACGAGTCCTGAACATAGATTGGCTTGAGCCGTTCGCGCCCTTTCGCAGGGTGCGGCGGCCTTTTTGATTAGAGCGGGCCCGGCGATGAAGGTCGGCCAGGCCTTGGCGGTAAGGATGGACTAGGCTAGGCGAGAAGGGTGGACTAGGCCAGGCGATAAGGGTGGACTAGACTCAGCGGTGAGGGGGGATCAGGCCAACGGTGAAGATCGATCAGGCCCGGCGGTATTAAATCCGGCGGGAGTCATTGCCGGAACGCGCTGCATCGCGGACTTCACGGGCTTTAATCAGTCTGTACTCTCCCGGAACGGTGCCGTACGCGCGGCGGAACTCGCGGGTGAAGTAGGTCGGCTCCATGCCGACATGGCGCGCGATCTGGCCAATGGACAGGCTCTCGTTCGTCTCCAGCAGCAACTGCCCTGCCGTCAGTCGGACATGGCGCAAATACTGCAGCGGCGTCTTGTGGAACGTCTGCAGGAACAGACGCGTCAGCTGCTTCTGCGAATAGCCGACTTGTTCCGCCAGATGGGCGATGCTGATTTCCCGGTGCATGTAATCCTGCATGAATTTCGCTGCTTTGAGCACGATCGAGGAACGCGACGTTTCAGGAGCGGGAAGCAGCAGGACGTTCGGGTCCAAGTCGCCTGCCGACTGCTTGCGAAGCTCCGTCAACAGGGCGAACAACAGCTCGGAAGCCGCCCACGTATCGTAATCGGCGCCCGAATGACGCCAAATGCGCTCCACCAGCTCGAGCAGACGGGCTACCGATTGGACGGGAATGGAGGAGGGAGCGTCGCCGAGCCCCCATGAAGCCCGGGCGATCGACGAGCCGTGGAACGAGACGAAGGCGACCAGCCAATCTCCCTCGACGACGGGCACGTATTCGTTCGGATATCCGGCCGGAATGTACAGCACCGTATTCTGATGGACGATGTCCCATTTGTTCTGGCCGAGCAGATGCATCCGTCCCTTGCCCGATGCCGTGATCAGCAGCTGGTGGGCAGAAAATCCCTCCAGACGGCTAAGCGCGCTCTGCTGCTCCATCCCTACCGTGTACACAGTGAACGGAACGACGCGCTCTTCCGACTCCGACGGGAAATTGGAACGCAAAGCAAGCTTCACCGTCACTCCCCCTTTCAAGAATGTCCATTTTGTACGAGGATGTGTCCCTTCCGAAAGTTGTCTGACTCAGTATAGCACATTCTATAATGGAACTGAGCAAGCTATCGAATCCGTAGAGAGGATGGTTGTCAAAGTGATCTCTGTTTCGAAATATTGGGAGGATCCCTCCATTCTGCAAATCAACCGCGAGCCGGCTAGAGCGCACTATATTCCCTATGCAGACCGGAGCGGCGCGGCGTCGGGCAAGCGGGCGCGCTCGCCCTATTACGGGACGCTGAACGGAAGCTGGAAATTCCGTTATTACGACAGCGTTCAGGAAGTTCCGGAAGGTTTTTACGAAGAGAACGCCGACCGGACCGGCTGGGATGAACTGCTCGTTCCTTCCTGCTGGCAGGTGAATGGCTACGACCAGCTTCACTATACGAACATCAATTACCCGATTCCGTGCGATCCGCCGTACGTGCCGGACCGTAATCCGGCAGGTTTGTACGAGCGGGAGTTCGAGATTCCGGCTGCCTGGGCGGATAAAGAGAAATATGTTGTTTTCGAAGGCGTCAATTCCTGCTTTTACATCTGGGTGAACGGGAGCTTCGTTGGCTACAGCCAGGGCAGCCGCGTTCCGGCGGAGTTCAAGCTGACCGGCATAAGGGGCGGCAAAAACCGGATCGCCGTCATGGTGCTGAAGTGGTGCGACGGAACGTATATCGAAGACCAGGATGCCTGGCGGTACTCCGGCATTTTCCGGGACGTCTATTTGCTGGCGAGGGACAAGGCGCATGTGCGCGACGCGTTCCTGAAGCAGCAGCTGTCCGAAGACTTCGGTTCGGCCGAGCTTTCCGTTGACGTAGAAGCGGTCGGGGCTATCCAGCTGTCCGTCGTCCTCACGGATGCGGAAGGAACGATGATCTCATCCGCGGATTCGGCGGTGTCCGGCGCGACGACGATCAAGCTTACGGTAAGCGATCCCGAGCTGTGGAATGCCGAGAGGCCGTATCTCTATAGGCTGTACGTGCAAGCAGGCGACGAAACGCTTTATTTTCCGGTAGGGTTCCGCAAGGTGGACATCGTCGACGGAGTTTTCCGTATCAACGGACAGGCCGTCAAGCTGAAGGGCGTCAACCGTCACGACTCCCATCCTTCGCTGGGCCAGACGATTCCGCTTAACCATATGATCCGCGATTTGAAGCTGATGAAGCGGCATAACGTCAATACGATCCGGACTTCCCACTATCCGAACGATACGCGGTTTCTCGACCTGTGCGACGAATACGGTTTCTATGTCATAGACGAGGCGGATTTGGAATGCCACGGCATCGGAAGCGGAGACTCGGCGCGCGAGGGCGAGTTTCATCGCCTGACCAACGATCCCGCCTGGAAGGATGCTTTCGTGGATCGGGCGGTTCGCATGGTCGAGCGGGACAAAAACCATGCCTGCGTCATCATCTGGTCGATGGGCAACGAGTCGGGCTACGGTCCGAACCATATCGCGATGCAGAAGTGGACGAGAATCCGAGACGGTTCGCGTCCCGTGCATTACGAAGGAGCGGCGCCGCATTACAAAGGAAGCACGGACACGGAAAGCCTGGACATGGAAAGCCGGATGTACGCTTCTCCAGCGGAGATCGAAGCATACGCGCAAGATCCGGCCAACCTTAAGCCGATGTTCCTGTGCGAATACAGCCACGCAATGGGCAACGGTCCCGGCGATCTGCACGATTACTGGGAAGTCATCTACCGCTATCCGAAACTGATGGGCGGATGCGTGTGGGAGTGGACCGATCACGGCATCTCCACCGAGACGCCGGAGGGCGTGCCTTATTTCGCTTACGGAGGCGACTTCGGCGATCTGCCGAACGACGGCAACTTCTGCATCGACGGACTGGTGACGCCGGACCGCAAACCGCATACCGGATTGCTGGAGCTCAAGCAGGTCATCGCTCCGGTGAAGATCGAGAAATCCGATGAGGAGGAGGGAAGCTACCTGGTTCGCAATCTGTACGACTTTGCGGATTTGTCTCGTACGTACATCCAGTGGAAGCTGGAGGAGGACGGAAAAATCGTCCGCCAAGGCACGATCTGGCAACTTGAGGCCGGTCCGCATCAGGAGCAGCTCGTCAAGCCGGATCTGGGATCCGACGATGCGGCCCCTCGTTTGCTGACTTTCTCGGTTCGCGTAAAGGAAGAGACGCCTTGGGCGGAAGCGGGATACGAGCTGACCTTCGCCCAGTTCGAGCTGGGGGCGGAGTCGCCGCGGGTGTCCTCCGACTCGTCTGCCAGCGTTGGGCGGCCGCTTAACGCCCGCGTCATCGGTTCGGAGCTCGCGCTGGAGGGCGCGGATTTCCGGTACGTTTTCGATTTGGCAGGCGGCGCGTTCCGAAGCCTGAAGAAGCATGGCGTGGAGATGCTGGCGGCTCCGACGCGGTTTGCCATCTGGAGAGCGCCGACCGACAACGACATGCACGTGAAAAAACAGTGGTTTGACGAAGGCTACGATCGAGCGGAGACGAAGATTTATGCGTGCGAATGGAAGCAGACCGGAGAAGGAGTCGTCGAGATCGAAGCGCGGTTTTCGCTCGGCGCTTACATCCGTTGTCCGCTGCTGCACGGAGAAGCGGCCTGGACGGTCGACGGCTCCGGACAAATCGCGCTTGCGGTGAAGGCGACCGTCCGCGAGGGGCTGCCGTATTTGCCGAGGTTCGGCCTGCAATTGACGATGCCTAAGGGCAGCGAAGAGGTCGAATATGCCGGCTTCGGCCCGCACGAGAGCTATGTCGACAAACGCCGAAGCGTGAAAAAGGGCCGCTATCTGCTGACGGTGGACGACATGTTCGAATCCTACATCCATCCGCAGGAGAACGGGGCCAGAAACGATACGGAATGGGCAATCGTCTCCAACGAACAGGGAATGGGGCTTCGCTTTGAGAGCGGCCTTCCGTTTTCGTTCGGAGCGTCTCATTACCCGGCGGAGGAGCTGACGCGGGCCACGCATGCGCATCTGCTCAAAAAAAGCGTCGAGACGATCGTTCACCTCGACTACCGGATGAGCGGCGTCGGCTCCAACTCGTGCGGCCCGCAGCTGGCCGACAAGTACCGGCTTGACAAGCGGGAGTTCGCCTTCGACCTGCGGATCAAACCCGTATTCAAGGAAGACGAATAACGAGCGGAGCGGGGGATAACGGATGGCGCGCGAGACAGGACATCGGGCTAAACGGAAGGAAGACGGCCGGACGGAGGGCGAACTGCTGCTTGCGTTCGCGGATTTCGGAGGCCGCCCGGATACGGGAGAGGATGCCGGCCCGGCGATGAGGCGCGCGTTGACCGCGGTTGCCGAGGCCCGGCGGCCAGTCCGGCTCGCGATCGAACCCGGACGCTACGATTTCTATGCGGAATCGGCCGAACGGGCGTCGTACTACATCACGAACACGGCAAGCGAACAGGAAAACCCGAACCCTGCCAAGTCGATCGGCATCCTCATGAAGGGGCTGAAAGACTTTACGTTGGACGGGGGAGGCGCGCTATTTCTATTTCATGGTAAAATGACGATGTTTGTTATCGATGAGTGCGAGAGAATCGTCGTGCGCAACTTGCATACGGATTTTGCGCAGCCGACGGTGGCCGAGATGACGATCGCGCGGCTCGGAGACAGCTGCATGGATGTATCCGTTCATCCCGATTCCCGCTATTCGATTGCCGAAGGCAGGCTTTCCTGGACCGGTCCGGGCTGGAGTTTCCTCGAAGGCCCGATGCAGGCGTACGATCCGGAGCGCAACGTCACTTGGCGCATCGACAACGTCGTCGCCCGCGCGGAGAGCGCTAAGGAGCTGGCTCCCGGAACGATCCGACTTCGCTTCGGCAAGGAGCCGGGCGAAGCTCTGGCAGAGGGCTGGACGCTGCAGGTTCGGGACGGCATTCGCGATCAGGTCGGCGTGTTCATTCACCGAAGCCGGGACGTGAAATGGCGGGATGTCGGCATTCATTTTATGCACGGGCTCGGCATCGTCGGGCAGTTCAGCGCCGATCTGAGCTTCCGCAGGCTGGATCTGTCGCCTCGGTCGGAAACGGGACGGACGGTGGCCGCGTTCGCGGATTTCGTACACCTGTCGGGCTGCGGGGGCAAAATCGAAATTGCGGAGAGCCGGTTCGTCGGCGCTCACGACGACGTCATCAACGTGCACGGCACGCATCTGCGCATCGTCGGCCGTCCTTCCGAGCGACAGCTCGCCGTTCGCTTCATGCATCCGCAGACGTACGGCTTCGCGGCGTTCGCGGCGGGAGACGAGATCGAATTCGTCCGGGCGGGCTCGTTAACGCCGTTCGGACGCGGCCGAGTGGCGGCGGCAGAGCTGACTTGCCCGCGCGAGATGCTGCTGACGCTGGAGGACGGGCCGCCAGAGGGCATCGGCGAAACGGACGTCGTCGAGAACGTGACATGGACGCCCGAAGCGGAAATCCGCGGCAACTACTTCGCCCGCATTCCGACCAGGGGCGTACTGGCGACGACAAGACGGCCGGTCGTCATCGCGGACAACGTGTTCGAGCGGATGCGGATGAGCGCCGTGCTTGTCGCCGACGACGCGGCATCCTGGTACGAGTCGGGACGGGTGGAGAATTTGACGGTCCGGGGCAACCGCTTTATCGAATGCGGCGGTCCTGATCAAGCCGTCATCGCCATTGCTCCGGAGAACGAGGAGATCGACGAGGAAGCGCCGGTGCATCGCGGTATTCGCATCGAAGACAACGTGTTCGAGACGCGGGAAACGCGGGTGCTGGAAGCGAAGAGCACACGTTCGCTGGAGTTCTCCGGCAACTCGGTCCGCTTTCTGGATGAACGAGCGGCGGACCCGGAGAGGGCTTTCCGGTTCGTCGCCTGCAGCGAAGTGAAGATCGGAAACAACCGGTTCGAGAAAGGGTTCGCGCAGGCGTGACGTGATGCGAAGGTGTGAAGTGACGCAAAGGCGCGAAAATGGAACGTAACGACGAGCGACAAGGGGAGAACAACGTGAAGCTGCAATACGCCAAACCGGCTTTCAGATGGACGGAAGCTTTGCCGCTGGGCAACGGACGGATCGGGGCGATGCACTTCGGAGGCGTCGAACGGGATCGCATCGGCTTGAACGAGGATACGCTGTGGTCGGGAACGCCGGCCAAAGACGGCAACAACAAGCGCGCGCTGGAAGTGCTGCCGGAAGTCCGCAAGCTTGTACGAGAGGGACGCTACGAGGAGGCCGATCTGAAAAGCAAGGAGATGATGGGCGACTATTCGCAGTCTTACTTGCCTTTCGGGGATCTTGTGCTGACGTTCGGTCACGGGGACGTGTGCCGTTCGTATCGGAGATCGCTCGATCTGAACGATGCGGTATCGCGGGTCGAATACGAGATCGGCGGGGTTAGCTATAAGCGGGAGCTGTTCGTCTCGCATCCCGACCGCGCGCTCGTTCTCCGGCTGGAAGCCGGCGCGCCCGGAGCCCTTGAGGTTCATGCGCGCCTGGACAGTCCGCTTCGCCACGCGACCTCGTCCGAGAACGGAAGGCTCGTTCTGCACGGAATCGCGCCGGAGCACGTCTCGCCGAGCTATTACGATTCTCCCGATCCGATCGTTTACGGAGACGCGGCGACGTCGGAGGCGATTCGTTTCGCGGGCGTTCTGCACGTCTCGGCGGAAGGTGGAACCGTTCGTGCGGACGGAGACGGTCTGCACGTGTTGGGCGCGCGCAGCGCCACGTTCGTATTCGCCGCGGCGACGACTTTTAACGGCGCGGCGGATGCGGCCGCGGAAGCGGGCCAGCACCTGGACGGAGCGCTGGCCAAAGCTTACGCCGCGCTTCGCGCCGACCATATCGCCGACTACCGGGCTCTGTTCGACCGAGTGCGGCTAGATCTTGGCGAACGCATCTCCCCCGAGGGGATGCCGACCGACGAGCGGGTCGCCGCGTACGGGTCGTCCGATCCGGATCTTGTCGGACTCTTGTTCCATTACGGGCGCTATTTGACGATCGCCGGCTCCCGTTCGGGGACGCAGGCGACGAATTTGCAGGGCATATGGAACGATCTGACTCGTCCGCCGTGGAGCAGCAATTATACGATCAATATCAACACGCAGATGAATTATTGGCCGGTCGAGACGGCCAACCTGTCCGAATGCCACGAGCCGATGATTTCCTTGATCGGAAGAGTGGCGCGAAGCGGGCGCAAAACCGCGGAGGTCCACTACGGCTGCCGCGGATGGGTCGCGCACCATAACGTCGACCTCTGGGGCCATTCGGCTCCGGCGGGAGGACGCGGAGCGGGGGACGCTTCCTGGGCGATGTGGCCAATGGGCGGCGTGTGGCTGGCGCAGCATCTGTGGGAGCATTACGCTTTCGGCGGGGATGCCGCTTACTTGCGGGACACCGCTTATCCGACAATGAAGGAAGCGGCGCTGTTCTGCCTCGACTTCCTCGAAGAAGACGAGCACGGCCGCTTGTCGACCTGCCCGTCGACCTCGCCCGAGCATAAGTTCCGCTACGACGGCAAGTTGGCCGGAGTCGGCCGGGCATCGACGATGGATATGTCGCTCATCTGGGATCTGTTCACGAATTGCATCGAATCGGCCGAAGCGCTCGGAACGGACGAACGGTTCGCGGAGGAGCTTCGCGCCGCCAGAGCCAAGCTCTATCCGCTTCAGGTCGGACGGGGCGGACGGCTGCAGGAATGGTTCGAGGACTTTGAGGACGAGGACCCGCATCATCGCCACGTCTCTCATCTGTTCGGCGTCTATCCGGGCCGGCAGCTGACGGAGCGGGATACGCCGGAGTTGTTCGCCGCCGCCCGCCGCTCGCTGGAGCTGCGCGGCAACGAAGGCACGGGGTGGAGTCTCGGCTGGAAGGTCGGATTGTGGGCCCGATTCCGCGAAGGCAACCAGAGCTACGAGCTGCTGACGAACCTGATGAGGCTCTCGGGAGAAGGCACGAATTATTCGCGGGGCGGGCTGTATCCGAACCTGTTCGACGCGCATCCGCCGTTCCAGATCGACGGCAACTTCGCCGCGACCTCCGGAATCGTCGAGATGCTGCTGCAATCGCACCAGAACGCATTGGAGCTGCTCCCGGCGCTGCCGGACGCCTGGCCGACCGGCAGCGTGGAAGGGCTGCGGGCCCGCGGCGGCTTCGAAGTCGGCATTCGCTGGCGGGAGGGCCGGCTGGAAGAGGCGGACGTACGTTCCTTGCACGGCCGGGTTTGCGAGATCGTGGAGACGGGGGAACTGTCCGTTACGGCGGACGGAGAGGAAGCAGTCGTTCAGTGCTCGCAGCAAGGAGGAGTCCGGTTCGCCACCGAGACGGGCCGGACATACCGTATTCGCCCCCTCTAGACCGTAGAGGAGCGACAAGTCTTCGGAAGGATGGAGTAGACGCGACAACATGACCACGATCGAGAGAGTTCACGTCGTTTTCAAGACGCATCTGGATATCGGATTTACCCACCTGGCGGCCCGCGTGGCCGAGCAGTACAGGGAGGAATACATTCCGAAGGCGATCGCGCTCGCGGAGCGGCTGGAGGAGGAAGGCGGCCCGGCCGGCTTCGTCTGGACGACCGGCTCGTGGCTGATCCGGCACTATCTGGATTCGGCCTCGGACGAGGAGAGACGCCGGATGGAGAACGCGATCGCCCGCGGGCATATCGCCTGGCACGGCCTTCCGTTCACGACGCACACGGAGCTGATGGACGAGGAACTGCTCCGGTTCGGCTTGTCGATCGCCCGCGATCTGGACGCCGCCTACGGCAAGACGACGATCTCGGCCAAGATGACCGACGTGCCCGGCCATACGCTGGGCATGGTTCCTCATATGGCGCGGGCCGGCATCCGCTATTTGCATCTGGGCGTCAATCCGGCGTCGAAGCGGCCCGACGTGCCGCGGCTGTTCCGCTGGCAGGCGGAGGACGGTTCGGAGATTATCGTCAACTATGCGGGCACGTACGGGGAGGAGCTGCAGCTGGAAGGGCTTCGCGACGTACTCGTCTTCGCCCACACGGGGGACAACTGCGGTCCGCCGTCGGCGGAGGAAATCCGCGAGCAGTTCGAGGAGATCGGCAGCCGTTATCCCGGCGCGGAAGTAGTCGCTTCGACGATGGACGCGTTCGCGCGCAAGCTGCTGGAAGCGAACTGCGAGCTGCCGGTCGTTCGAGAGGAGCTCGGCGATACGTGGATTCACGGAGCCGGGACGGACCCGCTTAAGCTGGCACGCTACCGGGAGCTTCTACGTCTGCGTTCCCGTTGGCTGGAGGAAGGGAAGCTGAAGCGTACGGATGAAGAGTATCGGCTCATGAGCATGGAGCTGCTGATGGTTGCCGAGCATACGTGGGGACTGGACGTGAAAAAATGGCTTCCCGACTTTCGCAATTACGCCAAGCGGGATTTCCAAGCCGCTCGTCTGCAAGACGAAGTGGACCCCGCCGACGTGCCGGCGAAGTTCGGCTATATCGGAGCGTTCGCGATGGACGAATTCGACAAGCATTCCGGCACGCTGTTCTCGGCGGAGGAGAGCCGCCGCTCGTATTCGCTGATCGAGAGTTCTTGGGCGGAGCAGCGGCAGTATGTGGACCGGGCGGTTTCGCATCTGGACGCAAAGCTGCGCGAAGAGGCGGAGCAAGGGCTGGGCGGTCTTGCGCCAAAACCTGCGGAAGCGGGCGGGGCGAAGCTCGGAGCGGCGGCGGGAAGCATCGCTCCCGGCAGCGGCTGGCAAGCGGAATTCGACGTAAGCGGCGCGCTGATCCGGCTGTCGGACGCGAGCGGCAAGCGCTGGGTCGACGAGGCGCACCCGTTCGGCGCGTACCGGTACGAGACGTTCGGCACGGAGGATTACGCCCGTTACTTCCGCACGTACATGCAGAACCTGCCCGTTACGCATCCGTGGGCGGACGCGGACTTCGGCAAGCCGGGCTTCGAATTTGTCCGTCCGCTGCCGAGCCATCGGTTGTATGCGCCCAGGCTGACCGACATGCGGCGGCTGGACGACGGCCGATACGTACTGCGGCTGTTTATGCCGGAGGAAGCTTACGAAGAATATGGCGCTCCGAGGGAGCTGGAAATCGCATACGGTTTCGGACCGGAGGCGATCGACGTTTCGCTGCAATGGTTCGGCAAGGACGCTAACCGCCTTCCCGAAGCGAGCTGGTTCGGCTGCGCGCTTAACGTCGACAATCCCAATCTGTGGACGATGGACAAGCTGGGACTGTCTGTCTCTCCTCTGCGCGTCGTGAAGGGCGGCAACCGCAATCTGCATGCTATCGGCAACGGCGTCCATTACGAGGGGGCGGACGGCTTCGCTTCCATCGAGACGCTGGACGCGGCTTTGGCCGCGCCGGGGGGCGGCAGGCTGCTGCAATTCGACCAATCGTTCGCTTCGCTGGAGCGGGGCTTTCATTTTAACCTGCACAACAATATTTGGGGAACGAACTTCCCGATGTGGTTCGGGGAAGACGCGAAGTTCCGGTTCAGGCTTCGCCTGAAATCGAATCCGCTGTGATCCGTTGATCGGACTGGCGGATTAACGGCAAATGGGCAGGCGGGACGGAGCAAGACGGCAGCGGGACGACGGAACAAGACGGTGCAAAACACGACAAAACAGGACGGGGCGGGGCATGCTTGGCATGTTATCCGCCTCGTCCTGTTTTGTTGGACGGACTACTCCAATGAAGCCAGAAGAGCCTGCATACGCTCGGGAATTTCGCGGCGAAGCTCGCTCCAGGGGACGAAAACGTCGGGCGTCCATTCGTGGGGCACGTAGTCGAAGCTTGGGCGGAAGGCGAACGTGCGCAGATGGCGTTCGGACAGCTCGTCGTCGCGCTTGCCTCTTTTGAATTCCCCGCGGAACATGTCGGGTTCGAGCAGGCCGTCCTTGCCCGCCTCCTCCATGCAGCACGTTTCCACGTTCGGCAGCAGTCGGAATACCTCCTCCAGCGGGGACATGGCATGCTTGCCCGGCTGGGAGTATAGCTTTACGCGACCGTCATCCGTCACGTTGCTGCGGTCCCGAAGCAGGCCGACCAAATACCGGCCGTGAAAGCTGCCTTCGCAGCCCGTGATCCGGCCGTCGTGGCCAACGTAAATCCACACATGCTCCAACTCGTACAGGTGCTGGATGTCGTAGTCCCAGTAAATGGCGTATTCGATGGCGAGGCGGACGCGTTGCGGATCGATCTCGATCGTGCGGTCGAACGACGGGGAAGGAGCGGTCGATTCGAATACGGTTACGCCGACGCGAATCGGCTTGAAGGGCTCCAGACGATCCATGTACAAAATCGGGGCGAAGCGCTGCACTGTGTCCCAGTGCGGAGAAAGCTTGGATTGGCTCATTTTCGGAATCCTCCCGGCGAAATTGATGATTGATTTGATTCGCACTTCTATGTATCATTAAATTAAGCGCTTTACTTAATATTATAAAGGATTAAATACATTTATTGAAGCGTATTAATTATAAGCGCTTAACTCTACAGATAGGAGAGAATGCCATGAGTACGATCCGCTTGACGATGGCGCAGGCGCTCGTCAAATTTCTGGATCAGCAGTACGTCTCCGCGGACGGGGAAGAGACGAAGTTCGTCACCGGCATTATGGGCATATTCGGTCACGGCAACGTGACGGGCATCGGCGAGGCGCTGGAGCGCAGTCCGGGCAATCTGACGTACGTGCAAGGCAAGAACGAGCAGGGAATGGCCCACGCGGCCGCCGCTTACGCCAAACAATCCTTGCGCAGAAGAATCTATGCCTGCACGTCCTCGATCGGGCCCGGCGCCTTGAATATGGTGACCGCGGCGGGAACGGCGACGGTTAACCGCATTCCGCTGCTCCTGCTGCCAGGGGACAACTTTGCATCGCGGCAGCCGGACCCGGTGCTGCAGCAATTGGAGGCGAGCCACGATTACACGGTGTCGGCGACGGACTGCTTCAAGCCGGTCAGCAAATACTGGGACCGGATCGTCCGTCCCGAACAGTTGATGACGGCGGCGCTGAACGCCATGCGGGTATTGACCGATCCGGCCGAGACCGGCGCGGTTACTCTCGCCCTTCCTCAGGACGTGCAGACGGAGGCGTACGATTACCCGCTCATCTTCTTCGAGAAGCGCGTCTATGAGCTGGAGCGGCAGCAGCCGGCTGCCAGCGCGCTGGCCACAGCCGCCGCGCTCGTTCGTTCGAAGCGCCGGCCGCTGATCGTCGCCGGAGGAGGCGTGCAATATTCCGGCGCGACTGCGGAGCTGGCCGCGTTCGCCGAGAAGTTCGGCATCCCGGTCGCGGAGACGCAGGCGGGCAAAGGCTCGCTGTCGTGGAGCCATCCGCTGTCCGTCGGCGGGATCGGCGTAACGGGGGGACTTGCCGCCAACAAGCTGGCCAAGGAAGCGGACCTGATCATCGGCATCGGAACCCGCTATTCCGACTTCACGACCGCGTCCAAGTCGGCCTTCGCAAATCCTGAGGCGAGCTTCCTGAACGTGAACGTCAATCGCATGGATGCCGTTAAGCTGGACGGCGCGGCGCTGATCGGGGACGCGAAGATGGCGATCCGGCTGCTCGGCGAGGCGCTGGAGGAAACAGGCTACGCGGCCGGATACGCCGACGGAGAGCTGGC
Organism: Cohnella sp.; assembly: GCF_041641335.1. Classification (NCBI taxonomy): domain Bacteria; kingdom Bacillati; phylum Bacillota; class Bacilli; order Caryophanales; family Paenibacillaceae; genus Cohnella; species Cohnella sp. Next base: position 14,224 of record NZ_JBEPYQ010000074.1, read on the forward strand.
GCGGGTCAGGGACGAGTGGAACGGCGAAGTCGAACGGCTGTACGCGATCGAGCGGGAGGACGGCCTCGCCCAGACAAGAGCGCTCGGCGTCGTCAATGAGACGATCGGCGATGAGTCCGTCATCGTCTGCGCGGCGGGCAGTTTGCCGGGAGATTTGCAGCGCTTGTGGCGTCCGGGCAATTCGCGCGGCTACCATATGGAATACGGATTTTCCTGCATGGGGTACGAGGTGAGCGGAGCGTTCGGCGTTGCGCTGGCCGAGCCCGACCGCGAGGTGTACGCGCTCGTCGGCGATGGCAGCTACCTGATGCTGCACTCCGAGCTGGTGACGAGCCTGCAAGAAGGGCGCAAGCTGACGGTGCTGCTGTTCGACAACCACGGCTTCCAGTGCATTCACAATTTGCAGCGCGGCCATGGCAGCGACGGCTTCGGCAACGAATTTCGCTACCGCGAGCCGTCGACCGGCCGTTACACCGGCGCGCCGCTGCCGATCGACTTCGCGGCTCACGCCCGCAGTCTGGGAGCCGCCGCTTACAAAGCCGGCTCCGTAGAGGAGCTTCGCGAGGCGCTGCGGCAGGCGAAGCGAGAGACAAGAACGACGCTGGTCGAAATTTCTGTCCTGCCGGGCACGAACACGGACGGCTACGAATCCTGGTGGAACGTCGGCGTTCCGGAAGTGTCCGCAAGTTCGAAGGTCGTGCAGGCGCACGAGGAAATGAACAAGCAAAAATCGCGGGCGAAAGCTTACTAGGAGGGATTGGCGGATGGCTACATTTCCTTTTCGCTTGGGCATTCATCCTATCAACTGGGTTGGGGAAGACGTAAGAGAGCATGGCGATGCGATGACGTACGAACAAATTCTGGACGATATTCAGGCGCTCGGCTTGACAGGAACCGAGATGGGCCGCAAGTTCCCGACCGATATCGCGCTGTTGAAAAAGGAGCTGGCGCAGCGGAACATTCAGCTCGTCTCGCAATGGAAATCGGTGCTGTTTTCCGATCCGGCTTACCGGGAGAGCGAGCTGGCGGCCTTCCGCGAGCATGCGAAGTTTCTGAAGGAGATGGGCAGCCGGGTGATCAGCACGTGCGAGGTCGGAGGCTCCCTGCATTTCGATCCGCGGCGCACGCCGAATGAGCGCGAGGTTATCCCTCTCGACGCCGCTGGCTGGGCTTCGCTGGCCGAAGGGTTAAACGCCGCCGGGCGCATCGCCCGGGAATACGGGCTTAAGCTGACGTATCACCATCACGGGGGCACGGCGATCGAGGGGCCGGAGGAGATCGATCGGCTGATGGCGGAGACGGACCCGGAGGCGGTGTTCCTGCTGTACGATACCGGCCATGCGCTGTACGGCGGGTCGGACCCGCTGGCACTGCTGCGCAAGCATTACGACCGGATCGCCTACGTTCATTTGAAGGACGTGCGCGTGTCGAGGCTGGAGCAGGCGAGGGCGGAAAAGATTGACTTTGTCACCTGCATTCGGCGCGGCGTGTTCACCGTTCCCGGCGACGGGAATATCGATTTCCGTCCGATCGTCGGCGAACTGGTTGCTCGGGGCTACGACGGGTGGACGCTGCTCGAGGGCGAGCAGGACCCGGCGGAGCATCCGGCGCGCGAGTATGCGGCTCGGGCGATCGCCTACTTGAACTCGATCCTGCCAGTTAAGGAGGGCGAGTAAGATGGCGCATACCGCATTTCCCGAAGGGCGGAAGTTCGATTTGACGGCGATCGGCCGGTTGTGCATCGACTTGAACGCCAACGAGATCAACCGTCCGATGGAGCAGACGATGACGTTCACGAAATATGTGGGCGGCTCTCCGGCCAACATCGCGATCGGCGTTAGCCGACTGGGGCGCAAAACGGCGTTTATCGGCAAAATCGCCGACGACCAGATGGGACGTTTCATTCGCGGCTACCTGGACAAGGAAGGCATCGAGACGCGAAACGTCGTGACCGACACGACGGGCGCGGTGACCGGGCTTGCTTTTACCGAGATCAAGAGTCCGACGGAATGCAGCATCCTGATGTACCGGGATAATGTCGCGGATTTGAAGCTGAGTCCGCTCGAAGTCGACGAGTCGCTGATCGCGGACAGCAAGGCGCTGCTCGTCTCGGGGACGGCGCTGGCGGCCAGCCCGTCGCGCGAGGCGGTGCTGCTCGCTGTCGATTATGCTCGCAGGCACGGCACGAAGGTTGTTTTCGATCTCGATTACCGTCCGTATACGTGGCGGTCGGAGGAGGAGACGGCGGCGTATTACAATCTGGTCGCGGAGAAGAGCGACATTATCGTAGGGACGCGCGAAGAGTTCGACTGCATGGAGAAGTTCGAGGCCAACCCGGGGCATGACGACCGGATAACCGCCTCCAAGTGGTTCGGCTACACTGTCGGCATCGTCATTATCAAGCACGGCAAGGAAGGCTCGATCGCGTATAGCGCGGACGGGCAGGAGCATCGGGCGCGGTCGTTCCCGGCCAAGGTAATCAAGACGTTCGGCGCGGGCGATTCTTATGCCGCCGGATTCTTTCACGGACTGCTGTCGGGCTGGACGATCGGCAAAAGCATGGAATTCGGCAGCGCCGCGGCCAGCATCGTCATTTCGAGCCACAGCTGCTCGGACGCGATGCCGACCGCCGCGCAGGTGACGGACTATATCGAACGCTGCGGCCGCGGCGAGATTACGGCGGGCTGAGCGCAAGCGAGCGTTCGCAACTAACGGAAAAGAGGGAACACGATGACCGCAACGCTTAAAAATTGGATCGCAGGGCAATGGGTGGAATCGGGCGCTACGGATTATGAAGAAGTAGTCAATCCGGCAACGGAGGAGGCGCTGGCCCGCGTTCCGCTGTCCGGGGAAGCGGATGTCGACGCGGCGGTAATTGCCGCGGAAATGGCGTTCGCGACCTGGAGCCGGACGCCGGTGCCGCGCCGGGCGCGGATTTTGTTCAAGTACCAGCAGCTGCTCGTCGCGCATTGGGAGGAGCTGGCGCGGCTCATTACGCAGGAGAACGGCAAAAGCTACGCCGAAGCGTACGGGGAAGTGCAGCGCGGCATCGAATGCGTCGAGTTCGCCGCCGGCGCTCCGTCGCTGATGATGGGCAAGCAGCTTCCCGACATCGCGTCGAATCTGGAGTCCGGCATGTACCGGTATCCGATCGGCGTCGTCGGCGGGATTACGCCGTTTAATTTTCCGATGATGGTGCCGTGCTGGATGTTCCCGCTGGCGATCGCCTGCGGGAACGCGTTCGTGCTAAAGCCGTCGGAGCGTACGCCGCTGCTGGCCAACCGGTTGGCGGAGCTGTTCCACGAAGCCGGTCTGCCGGCGGGCGTGTTGAACGTCGTTCACGGCGGACGCGACGTCGTAAACGGATTGCTGGCGCATCCGGGCATTCAGGCGATCTCGTTCGTCGGCTCGCAGCCGGTCGCCGAATACGTCTACAGGACCGGCTCGGCTCACGGCAAACGCGTGCAAGCGCTGGCCGGCGCGAAAAACCACTCGATCGTCCTGCCCGACGCCAACCTCGACCTGGCGGTCAAGGAAATCGTCAGCGCTGCATTCGGTTCGGCGGGCGAGCGATGCATGGCTTGCTCCGTCGTCATCGCCGTCGGCGGCATCGGCGACGTATTGGTGAAACGGCTGACCGCGGCCGCCGACGCCCTCAAGATCGGCAACGGCATGCAGGAAGGCACGTTCCTCGGCCCCGTCATCCGCGCCTCCCACAAGGAGCGCACGCTCGGCTACATCGCATCCGGCGAAGCGGAAGGCGGCGTGCTCGTGCGGGATGGCCGCAGCGATGCGGCGGCTCAGGGCGACGGCTACTTCGTCGGACCGACGATTTTCGATCAAGTCGGCTGCGAGATGAAGATTTGGAAGGACGAAATTTTCGCCCCGGTGCTGTCGGTCATGCGCGCGGATACGCTGGCGGAAGCGATCGAGATCGCCAACCGCTCGGAATTCGCCAACGGCGCCTGCCTGTTCACGGACAGCGGCAGCAGCGTGCGGCAGTTCCGCGAGACGATCGATGCGGGCATGCTCGGCATCAATCTGGGCGTTCCGGCGCCGATGGCGTTCTTCCCGTTCTCCGGCTGGAAGAAATCGTTCTACGGCGATCTCCATGCGAACGGCGCGGACGGAGTCGAATTTTACACCCGCAAAAAAATGGTGACCGCCCGTTGGTAGGGCAGACGAGCCGCGACGCGGAAAAGAAGGATGGCAGACGAACATGAAGAAAATCAGAATCGGCATCATCGGTGCCGGAAGAATCGGCAAGATCCACGCCGACAATCTCCTGAGACATCCGCTGGCGGAAATCGCGGCGATCGGCGACCTGTTCGCCGGCGACGAATTGAACGAATGGGCGAAGCAGCGAAGCATTCCCGTCGTTACGCGCAACAGCGACGACATTATCGGCGATCCGAACATCGACGCCGTCTTCATCTGCTCCTCGACGGATACGCACGTTCCGCTGATCAAGCAGGCCGCGGGTCAGGGCAAGCACATTTTCTGCGAGAAGCCGATCAGCATGGACATTCGCCAGACGGAGGAAGCGCTCGAAGCGGTCAGGCTTGCGGGAGTGAAGCTGCAGGTCGGCTTTAACCGCAGATTCGATCACAACTACCGGCGCATTCGCGAGCATGTGAACGCGGGGGCGATCGGGGACGTGCAGCTCGTCAAGATTACGTCCCGCGATCCTGCGCCGCCGTCGGAGGAGTACATCGGAAGCTCGGGCGGCATGTTCATGGATATGATGATCCACGATTTCGACATGGCCCGCTACTTGTCCGGCCTAGAGGTAGAGGAGGTGTATGCCCAAGGCGGCGTGCTGATCGATCCGGTATTCGGCAAGCACGGCGACGTCGATACGGCGATCGTGACGCTGCGTTTTGCCGGAGGCGCCTTCGGGGTCATCGATTGCAGCCGCAAGGCGTCTTACGGGTACGATCAGCGCGCGGAGGTGTTCGGCTCCAAGGGTTCCGCTGCGACGGCGAACGATCACCCGAATACGGCCGTGCTGAGCACCGCCGAAGGCATATGGAGCGACAAGCCGCTGTACTTCTTCCTGGAGCGCTACGAAGCGGCGTATCGCGACGAGATCGAACGTTTCGTCGATTGTCTCGTTCGGGGCGAGGCGCTGCCGGTAGACGGCAGGGATGGAGCGGCGGCGGAAAAAATCGCGCTGGCCGCGAAGCTGTCCTTGCAGCGGAACCGGCCCGTGAAGCTGTCGGAGATCGATTAGGAGAAAGGTGGGGACGACGCGATGAGTCATCTGATAGTCAGCCCGGGCGCTCCGGGTGCGGGAGACCGGCCGGTGCTGTCGATTACGCCGGAATCGGCCGGCTGGGACTACGTGGGGTTCGAGACGTATCGGCTGCGGGCCGGAGAGAAGCTGGCCCGGCCTACCGGGGACAGCGAAGTCTGTCTCGTGCTGGTGGAAGGCATAGCGCATGTGGCGACTTCCGAGCAGAGCTGGCGGGACGTCGGCAAGCGCATGAGCGTGTTCGAGCAAACCCCTCCCTATGCCGTCTATGTCCCGAACGACGACCGTTACGAGGTAGAGGCGGTCACCGATCTGGAGCTGGCGGTCTGCCGGGCTCCGGGACGGGGCAACCACGCCGCCCGCCTCATTACGCCTGCGGAAATCGGCGTCGAGGTGCGGGGCGAGGGCGCGACGCAGCGGTTCATTCACCAAATTTTGCCCGAGGGCCAGCCGGCCGACAGCCTGCTTGTCGTGGAAGTATTCACGCCGCAGGGACACTGGTCCAGCTTCCCTCCGCACAAGCACGACCGGGACGCGCTGCCGGAGGAATCGCTGCTGGAAGAAACCTACTATTATCGAGTCCAGCCCGAGCAAGGCTTCGCGATTCAGCGGGTGTACACGGACGACCGGTCGCTCGACGAGACGCTGGCGGTGAAGAACGGGGAAGCGGTGCTGGTGCCTAAAGGCTATCACCCCGTCTCCGCGCCTCCCGGCTACGACGTCTATTATCTGAACGTCATGGCCGGCCCCGTTCGCACGTGGAAGTTCTACAACGATCCGGATCACGCCTGGCTGGCGCAGCCCCGTAAGTAAGGGCGCACAAGAGGATCGATGCTTGCATTAAGCGGGAAATCGTCGGATAATGACCGGAAAGGGGGCGCTCTCGTCAACCCTGATCGAAATTTCCATAAACGAGGTTGACTATGAAAGCGACTACGATCTATGACGTCGCCAAGGAAGCGGGCGTGTCCATCGCGACCGTCTCCAACGCGATCAACGGCAAAGGAAACGTCAGCAAGAAGAAACGCGACGAAATTTTCAAGGTGATGGAGCGGCTGCAGTATCAGCCCAGCGTAATCGCTTCGGCCCTGATGGGCAAAAAAACGTACACGCTCGGACTGCTTATTCCCGACGTCTCCAACCCCTTTTTCTCCGAGATCGCCCGTTCCGTCGAGGATTTGGCGCATTCGGCCGGATACAGCCTGATTGTGTGCAGCACCGACAACAAGGACGAGCGCGTGGACAAATATTTGCGCCTGCTCGAGCAGAAAAGCGTGGACGGCATCCTGATCGGAACCGGCACGGAGAACGGGGAGACGCTGACGCAGCTGGCGGAGAAGTCGGTCCCGATCGTGATGATCGCCAGGGAAGCGGCGGGCGTGCCCGCGCACAGCGTCCTGACCGACGACTTCAAGGGCGGCGGGCTGGCGGCCGAGCATCTGCTCGCGCTCGGTCATTCCCGGATGGCGATCCTGTCGGAGAAGCTTGAGGTGAGCAGCAGCGTCGAACGGGTGAGGGGCTTCCGCTTCGCCCTGTTCGAGGCCGGCATCGCCTTGGGCAACGACGGCGTCGTCTCCTGCGATTCCAGCATCAAGGCCGGCAAGAAGGCGGCCGCCGCCCTGCTCGCGCGGGAGGAACGCCCTTCGGCGATCTTCTGCTGCAACGACTTGCTGGCGATCGGAGCGCTGCAAGCGGCCAAAGAGGCGGGGGTGAGAGTGCCGGAGCAGCTGTCGGTTATCGGCTTCGACGACACGATCCTGTCGACGGTCACCAATCCCGCGCTCACGACGGTCGCCCAGCCGATGGACCAGATGGTCAAGCTGGCGTTCGGTCTGCTGGTCGACGGACAGGAGAACGGCGCGTCATCCGACTCCTCCATCCGTCAGCGCATCGTCATGCCGCCGAGTCTCATCGTCAGGGAATCGACGGGCAAGCTCGACTAACTCCGGCGTTCGGCCTGCTGGCCGGGCAGCTCGCGAGAAAGTAAAGCGCTTTTCGAACCAGCCTCTTCGTTCCCGGATTTTCGATTCCGCAGCACTGCCAAGAGCCTCCGAACGACCGTCGGAGGTCTGTTTCCCCATGTGCGTAAAAAAGCCTGAAACCCCGCGAAAAACGCCGGTTTTTTTCTCCTAAAATGGTCTTGCATTCCAAGTGCGCCCCATGTATGATACTAATCAAACGCTTACATTAAGCGCTTACACGAGAAGTCGCAAAAGATAAGACAGCGGTACTGCGACGGACAGCGCAAAGATTTGATTATTTTTTACATCGCTATTAAACCGGTTTAATAAAAAAGAGATAGGCTAGTTGAGTCGGGACGAACCCGAGCGCGAATACGCGAACACGAATTAAACCGGTTTAATACTCGAGGGGGGTGGCCTTGGCGGCCGGCGCGGCCGTACGCAAGGAACTGAAATGCCGAATTCATTCATGGAGGGGTTACCTTGAAAAGAAGTCATTCGTTATTGGTTCTGCTCATGTGTATGGTCGTACTGGCCGCGGGCTGCACAAGCAATAATACGGCTCAGCCGAGCGAGACGAAGAAAGCGGTGGAGACGGGGGAGGCGAAGCCGACGCCCGTAGCGGTCGAAGGCACGGAAGGGTTGAAGGAGGCGCCGATGCTGGCGGCTCTCGTCACGGACGGCAAGCTGCCTCCGGTCGAAGAGCGCATGCCGGTCGCGGCCGACATTATGATCGAGCCGGTCGTCGAGGAGATCGGTCAATACGGCGGCGATTGGAACATGGCGTGGAACGGCCCGGGCGACAAATGGGGCGTCGGGATGATTACGGAGGAAGCGCTCTTCCGCTTCAACAAGGAAGGGAACAAAGTCGAGCCGAACGTGGCCAAAAGCTTCGAGGTCAACGACGATTCCACCGTGTTCACGATCCATCTCCGCGAAGGCATGAGGTGGTCGGACGGACAGCCGTTCACCGCGGACGACGTGCTGTTTTATTGGGAGCACATGCTGACGAAGGAGACGTTCGGCAAGAAGATTTACGACGCTTACTACTCCGTCGATCCGGTCAGCGGCGAGAAGGCGCTGGCCGAGGTGAAGAAGGTCGACGATTATACGTTCACCGTGACCCACAAGTATCCGAGCGTGCAATTCCTGGAGCGGGTGGCGATCGACAACAAGTGGTTTTTCGCTCCGTCCCACTTTCATAAGACGATTTTGCCGGAGTTCGTGGGCGACGCCAAGACGCTCGAAATCACGAAGCAATGGGGCTACGAGGATCCGAAGCAGTTCCTCGTCGAAACCGGCTACTACTACTGGCTCTATCCGCAAATTCCGACGCTGCGGCCGTGGATCGCGAAGACGGACGCGAACAGCGACCAGTTCATCATGGAACGCAACCCGTACTACTGGAAGACGGACGAAGCCGGACAGCAGCTTCCTTACCTGGACCGCATCGTCGAGAACAAAATCCAGGACCCGAGCCAGAAGCTGCTCGGCACGCTGTCGGGCGAGTACAATTTCGGCACGTTCGACGCCGGCGACTTCACCGTGCTGAAGGAGAACGAGAAGAAGGGCAGCTTCCGCGTCATTCCGTGGACGCAGCCGACCTGGTCGAGCAACGGCATTCAGCTGAACCAGACGACGAAGGACGCGAATCTGCGCAAGCTGTTCCAGGACATCCGCTTCCGCGAAGCGATCTCGATCGGGGTCAACCGCGAGGAAGTGTCCGATATCGTCACGAACGGTCTGGCCGACCCGATCCAGGCTTCGGTGCCGGAAGGCGTCGTCGGCTACCAGGAAGGCTGGGCGCAGCAGTGGGCCGAGTTCGATCCGGACCGCGCCAACCAGCTGCTGGACGAAATCGGCCTCACGAAGCGGGACAAGAACAACTTCCGCATGTTCGCGGACGGCTCGGACCTGACGCTTACCATTTTCGAATCCGATCCGAACAAGAACGCGTTCCTCGAGCTGCTGAAGAAATATTTTGAGGACCTCGGCCTGAAAACGAACATCAAGCTGGTGGACAACGGCGCGCTCTTCGACCTGAAGTACGCGAACGAGGTTCCGATTCATACGGAGAACATCTCCGTCGCGAACGTGGCGCTTCGTCCGGATACGCTCGTACCGCTGCGCATCATTACGCCATGGTTCGGCCATTACGGCCTGTACTCGCAATCGGGCGGCACGGAAGGCGTGAAGCCGGAAGGCGACGTGGCCGAAATTCTGAACATCTGGAACAAAATCAAAGCGAGCAAGAGCGCCGACGAAATCAATCAGCTCGCCAACGAGCTTTACAAGATCCATATGAAAAACCAATGGGTAATCGGCTACGCCGGTCCGACTCCGACCTTGCTGGTGGCCGCGAACAACCTGCGCAACATTCCGGGCGACCTCGTCTGGGTGGACGAATACCGCACGCTCGGGCACGCCCATCCGGCGCAGTTCTTCATCAAATAACGATGCTGGATTAACATCGCAAGCGGCGGCGGGGGACGCGAGTTCCCCGCTGTCCCGCGGTTCTGAGCAGCAAGGGAGAGGATTGGGTACGGATGCTTCAATATTCCATTAAAAGAATCCTGATGGCGATCCCTGTCGTCGTGTTCATCTCCTTCATCGTCTTCTATATCATCCAGCTTCCTCCCGGCGACTACGTGTCCAGCTATTCGGCGCAGATGACCGCCGCGGGCGAAGTGATGACCCAGGAGGACATGGATCAGATGAGGGCGAACCTGGGGCTGGACCGGCCGGTCTACGAGCAGTATGCGATCTGGATCAAGAAAATCGTGCTGCACGGCGACTTCGGCTTCTCCTTCAACTACAACAAGCCGGTGCTGGACGTCGTGAAGCAGTATATGGGGCTTACCCTCGTCGTCTCGCTGGTCACGATGGCGTTCCAATACCTGGTGGCGATTCCGATCGGCATCTATACCGCCGTCAAGCAGTACTCCGCCGAGGACTATTTCTTCTCTGGCATCAGCTTCCTGGGAATGGCGACGCCCAACTTCCTGTTGGCGATCATCCTGATGTATCTGTCGTACACCTGGTTCGGAGATCCTCTGCTCGGCCTGTTCTCCAACGAGTACGTCAACGCGCCCTGGTCGATGGCCAAGCTGATGGATTTGCTCAAGCACCTCGTCATTCCGGTCATCGTCATCGGACTCGCCAGCACGGCGGATCTGATCCGGGTCATGAGGGGCCAGATGCTCGACGAGCTGAACAAGCCCAACGTCGTCACGGCGAGATCCAAAGGGCTGTCCGAGGCGAAAATTCTGTTCAAGTACCCGACGCGGGCCGCGCTCAACCCGATCGTCAGCACGTTCGGCTGGTCGCTGTCCTCGATCTTCACGGGCTCGACCATTACCGCCATCGTCTTGAACTTGCCGATTCAGGGGCCGGTCATGTACAAAGCCCTGCTAGGCCAAGACATGTATCTGGCCGGATCGTGGCTGCTGTTCATGGCGCTTCTGACCGTTCTGGGGACGCTGATCTCGGACATTCTGCTGGCATGGCTCGATCCAAAAATCCGCACAGAGTTCAGGGGTAACTAGCCGATGAGAACAATACCGGTATTCAGGAGAACTAGAACGCAGACGGCCAAGTCCGCCGCGGCCAAGGACATCCAGATCAGCTCGCAGTGGCGTCTCATCTACCTCAAGTTCAAGAGGCACAAGCTGGCGCGAATCAGCATGTACGTGCTGGGCTTCCTGTACCTCGTCGCTTTGTTCGCCCAGTTCATCGCGCCGTACGGCTTGCAGAGCTACGACAGCAAATACGTGAACGCGTCCCCGATGACGATCCGATTCATCGACTCGGAAGGCAAATTCCATCTTCGGCCGTTCGTCTACGAGCTGAAGTCGGCGCGCGATCCCGAGACGATGCGCAAAATATTCGTCGCCGATCCGGAGAAGCGATATTCGCTGCAGTTTTTCGTCAAAGGGGAGGAATACAAGTTCCTCGGAATGTTCTCGACGACGAGGCACTTGTTCGGCGTCGAGGAGCCGGGGCGGCTGTTCCTGCTCGGCACGGACGCCATGGGCCGGGACATGTTTTCCCGGATCGTGCTCGGCAGCCAGATTTCGCTCAGCATTCCGCTCGTCGGGGTAGGCATCAGCTTTGTACTGGGTCTGATCATCGGCGGCATATCCGGCTACTTCGGGGGATGGATCGATTCGATTATCCAGCGGATTATCGAGATTATCCGCTCGTTCCCGACGCTTCCGCTGTGGATGGCTTTATCCGCCGCCATACCGCCGCGAATTCCGATCGTTACGATGTATTTGTATATCGTTATCATTTTCGCTTTTATCGGCTGGACCGATCTGGCCCGCGTCGTGCGCGGGAAATTCATCTCGCTCAAAAACGAAGATTACGTCGTCGCCGCGAAGATTGCCGGAGTAGGCAACACGAAGATTATCGTCAAGCATCTGCTGCCTGGCTTTCTCAGCTACTTGGTCGTGGCCACGACGCTCGCGATTCCGAACATGATTCTCGGGGAGACGGCGATGAGCTTCCTCGGGCTTGGCATACGCTCGCCCGCGACGAGCTGGGGCGTGCTGCTGCAGGAGGCGCAGAAGATCGAGAACGTCGCGTTGTACCCGTGGAAGCTCATTCCGCTGGCCTTCGTCGTTCTTACAGTGCTTGCGTACAACTTCCTGGGCGACGGACTGAGGGACGCCGCCGATCCGTACAAAAAATAGCCCATTCTGAGGCAAGCGAGGGGATAGCATGACGACGCAAACGGTGCAAGCCGCGCAGACGGGCAAGGACGGCCAGCCTCTGCTGTCCGTGCAGGATCTGAAAATCCGCATCAAAATGGACAACGGGACCATGCACGCGGTGGACGGCGTGGATTTCGTAATCAAGCGAGGGCAGACGCTCGGTCTCGTCGGGGAATCGGGCTGCGGCAAAAGCTTGACGAGCCGGGCGATCATCGGCATTAATCCGAAGGAATGCGAGACGACGGGGAAGATCGTGTACGACGACGAATCCGACTCCGATCTGGACCTGCTGGCTCTCGATCCGAAGGGCAAGCGCATCCGCTCGATCCGCGGACGCAAAATCGCGATGATCTTCCAAGAGCCGATGACCGCTTTCTCTCCGATGTATACGATCGGCAACCAGATCGTGGAGGCGATCCGCACGCATCGCACCAAGAACAAGAAGGAAGCGAAGAAGATCGCGCTGGAGATGCTGGGCAAGGTCGGCATCTCGGATCAGGAGAAGCGGTTCGACCAGTATCCGCACGAATTTTCCGGCGGGATGCGCCAGCGGGCGATGATCTCGATGGCGCTGTCGTGCAATCCCGAGCTGTTGATTGCTGACGAGCCGACGACAGCGCTCGACGTCACGATCCAGGCGCAGGTGCTGGAGCTGATGCAGGCGCTGCAGCGCGAGTTCGGCATGGCGATTCTGCTCGTGACGCACGACCTGGGCATCATCGCCGAGATGTGCGACGAGGTGGCGGTCATGTATTTGGGCAAAATCGTCGAGCAGGCGCCGGTGAAGGAGCTGTTCTACAACCCGAAGCATCCGTACACCAAAGGGTTGATGAAGTCGATGCCGCGGCTGGGCGGAGAGAAGAGCGTCCGGCTCGAATCGATCGAAGGCTCGGTTCCGATGCCGATCGACATGCCGCCGATGTGCGGCTTCTACGACCGCTGCAAGGACCGGATCGAAGGGGTATGCAACGCCAGGGCCGTACCGAAAACCTATATTTCCGATCAGCATACGGTCAGGTGCTTCCTGTATACGGGTCGGCAGGAAGGAGAACCGTCATGACCAAGTCCATTCTCGACGTCGTCCGTCTGGGCAAAAGCTTCGAAGTGAAGTCCAAAAAGTCGCTATGGGCCAAGCCGGCCCGGGTGCAGGTGCTGCACGACATCTCGTTCCGGCTGCTGGAGGGCGAGACGCTGAGCATCGTCGGGGAGTCCGGCTGCGGCAAAACGACGCTCGGACGATGCATCGTAAGAGGAATGCCGGCCTCCTCCGGCGAAGTGAATTATCATGCCGAGAGCGGGGAAACGATCGACTATTTGAAGCTGAAGGGCGATAGCGCGAAGAAGTATCGCAAAGACATTCAGATGATTTTCCAGGACCCGTATTCCTCCCTGAGTCCGAGGATGAGCGTGTACGACATTATCGCCGAGCCGCTCATCGCCAATTTCAAGCTGAAAAAATCGGAAATCGAGGACAAAGTCGCGGAGATCGCCGGCAGGACCGGACTTAACGTCAGCTACTTGCAACGGTATCCGCACGCTTTCTCCGGAGGGCAGAGACAGCGCATCGCCATCGCTCGTGCGCTTATTATGCAGCCGCGGCTGATCGTCTGCGACGAAGCGGTGTCCGCCCTGGACGTCTCGATCCAGGCGCAGATCATCAATCTGCTCAAGGACCTGCAGGAGCAATACCGAATCACGTATATTTTCATCTCGCACGACCTGTCCATCGTTCAGAACATTTCGGACCGGGTGGCGGTCATGCACCTGGGGAGAATCGTGGAGCTGGCGTCGACCGAGTCGATGTTCTCCCGGCCGAGGCATCCGTACACGGAAGCGCTGATGTCGGCCGTCCCGCAGCCCGACCCGGAACGCAAGAAAGACAGAATCATCCTGGAAGGGGAGGTGCCGAATCCGGCCAATCCGCCGAGCGGCTGCCACTTTCATCCGAGATGCGCGTATAGAACGGAGAGATGCGCCCGCGAACTGCCGGAGCTTCGCGAAGTCGGAGACGGGCATTACGCGGCGTGCCATTACGCCGAGCAATTGAATCTGAGAGGGGTACGACATGGAGAAGCCGAATAAGCTTGACGCGGAGCCGAAAAAACTGATCATTTTTATGGATTGCGGAGATACGATTGTCGACGAGGGGACGGAAATTCGGGACGAGGAAGGGACGGTCATCAGCGGCAACGTCATTCCGGGCGCGGACGTGGCGGTCAGGACGCTTGCGGAACGCGGCTACCGATTGGCGATCGTCGCCGACGGCACCGCTCAATCGTTCAAAAATCTGCTGACCTCAAATGGCCTGTACGATTGCTTCGAAACGTTGATCTATTCGGAGCCGATCAAAGCCGTCAAGCCTAGTCCGCGCATGTTCAAGGCGGCGATCGGGGCGATGGATTTGACCGAGGAGGATTGTTCGCGGATCATTATGGTAGGAAACAATTTGAGCCGGGACGTCCGGGGCGCGAATCAGATGGGCATCACCAGCGTATTCCTGAGCTGGACGCCGAGGTATCCGAAGCAGCCGGCGGACGAGTGGGAAGTGCCGAATTATACGATCGCCAGCCCGCTGGAGCTGATCGATCTCGCGGAATCGCTGAACGAACGAATAGCCGTTACGGGTTGAGAGGATGTAAGCGGAACGATGGCCAAGATCGACGATGTCGCCCGCAGGGCGGGCGTATCCAAAGGAACGGTCTCCAACGTGTTCAGCCAGAAGAGGCCGACGAGCAAGAAGGTGACGGACAGAGTACTGAAAGCGTCCCGGGAATTGAACTACGTGCCGAACCATATCGCGCGCAGCCTCGTCACGAAGAAGACGATGGCGATCGGACTGACGCTGCCCCACGGCAATTTCTTCTTCAGTTCTTTCCACACTCAGTTCATCAACGGGGTCGTTCTGGAAGCGTCCGCTTTGGGCTACAGGGTGCTTCTGGACACGATCTCGGCCAAGGAAGTCAAGACGCCGACGCTGGCCAGCTATCCGATCGACGGAGCGATCGTGCTCGGCCCGACGGAGGAAGACGAGCGCATTCGGATGCTCCATCAGCACCGAATTCCGTTCGTCACGGTCGGCAAAATCATGAACGCGGACATTACCGACGCGCTGACGGTCAACAGCGACAACGAGCGGATTATTCGCGACATCGTCGGGTACTTGACCGGTCTGGGCCATCGCGATATTTTATTTCTGAATGCCGGCAAGCGCATGACGGTCGCCGCCGAACGCACGGAGGCTTTCGTGAACGCGCTCGCCGAGCGGGGGATCGAGACGCTGCCGCATATGATCCATTACAAGCCGCCCATCGATTCGAATGAATACATGAAGTACGGCTACGACGAGACCGCGCACGTGATGGGCGCGCTCAAGACGAAGGTGACGGCGGTTATCGCCGACGACGACCGCACCGCGCTCTGCGCGATGAACGCGATCAAGGATGCGAGGCTGAGCGTGCCGGAGGACATCTCGATGTTCGTCATTTGCGGCGATCAGTCGATGATGCATCAGACGACGCCGGCTTTGACGGGCATGGATCTCCAGCCTTCGGAATTGGGCGTCCGGGCCGTCCGGCTGCTCATGCATCGGCTCGGCGTCCTCGAAGGCGAGTATTCGCGCAATTGGATCGTGGACAGCCCGATCATCGTCCGCCATTCGTGCTCGCCGGTCCGATCCGAGCTTTCCCCGCAGCAGTAGGAAGGAGAACGTGCAATGGAACAAATAGCGGATTACGCGGCCGCGTTTTTCTCGGAGTACGAGCTGTACTTCCGCATTCTGATCAGCGCCGTGCTCGGACTGTTGATCGGCTTCGACCGAACGCACAAGAACAAGCCGGCCGGGGTCAAGACGTTCACGTTCGTGACCGCTGCGTGCGCCCTGATCACCATCGTGTCGATCGAAAGCGTGGAAGTATACAGCCATTTGCACGACCGGACGATGATGGACCCCATGCGGCTTACCGCCCAGATCGTGACCGGGCTGGGCTTTCTGGGGGCCGGCTTGATCATGAAGTCGGGCTTCGAGGTGAAGGGGCTGACGTCGGCTTCCATGATTCTGTTCGCTGGCGGGGTGGGCATCGGCATCGGCGCGGGCTTCTACGGAATCGTGCTGTTCACGATCGCGGTGCTCTTCGTGCTCGTCCGGGTCGGAGGTTGGATCGAGAAGTGGGAGCATGACAAAACGCTGGCCAAATCGCCAACCAGATCGCAAGCCAAATCGAAGAATGATTCGCCGGATTGAGGGGCTTCCAAGCCCCTCTTTATTTTCAGTCTAGACGGTCGGGACAATGCGGTGTATCATCGACAAGGTGCGATACACTGGAACTAGAGAAGGGCTGGAGAAGAAGCAGGCTATGCTACAGAGATTAAAGACAACCTGGTTTTCCAACATAAGAGCGGACGTGCTGGCGGGGATCACGACGGTTCTCGCGCTCATTCCGGATTCGCTGGCGTTCGCGTTCATTGCCGGAGTCAATCCGATGATCAGCATCTATTCGACGATCTGCATCCTTCTGCTGATCTCGTTCTTCGGCGGGCGGCCGGGGATGGTGTCATCGACGGCGGGCTCGATGGCCGTACTGATGACGGCGCTTGTGGCCCGGCACGGCGTGGAATATTTGTTCGCGGCCACCATTCTGACGGGCGTTATCCAGTTCGGGATGGGCGCTATGAAAATGGGGCGTTGGATGAGCTTCGTTCCGCATTCCGTCATTACCGGATTCATCAATTCGCTGGCGATTCTGTTGTTTATATCCCAGATCCGATATTTCGAGGGACAGTCCTGGCCCATGTATGCGATGGTCGCGGGGACGCTGGCCATTATTTACTTGTTCCCCAAGCTGACGAAAGCCGTCCCGTCTCCGCTCGTCGCCGTCGGCGCGATGACGGTTGTCGTCTTCGCCGGACAGATGGGGCTGAGCACGGTCGGAGACTTGGCGACGATCGAGCCGACGATTCCGTGGCTGCATCTTCCCGCCATTCCGTTTACATGGGAGACGCTGTGGATTTTGCTGCCGACCTCGCTCTCCTTGGCAGTCGTCGGCTATTCGGAGACGCTGCTGACGCAGACGATCATCGACGAGATGACCGAGGAGAAGACGAGCAAAGACAAGGAGCTTAGAGGACAGGGCATCGCCAATACGGTCACGGGCTTCTTCGGGGGAATGGCCGGCTGCGCGCTGGTCGCGGAATCCGCGATCAACGTCAAGGTCGGCGGCCGCGGCCGCCTGTCCACGCTCGTCGCGGCGCTGGCGCTGCTGGCGCTCGTCTTCGCGCTGCGCGACGTGCTGAACGCGATTCCGATCGCCGCGTTGGTCGGCGTGATGTTCATGGTGTGCATAGAAGTATTCGATTGGGGGTATTTGCGCGACATCAGACGCAAGCCGCTGGCCCATACGTTCATTATGACCGTCACGGTGGCCATCGTCGTCGCCACCCACGATTTGGCGATCGGGGTGCTCGTCGGCGTTCTGTTGAGCGCCCTTCTCTATGCGTATCGTTCGGCGACCAAGCTGGACATTCGCGACGAATTGGACGGCGAGGAGCGGGTATACCGGGTGAGGGGCCAGCTGTTTTTCGTATCGAGCGACAAGCTGATGGACCGGATCGATTTTAACGACGAGACTCCGAACGTGTGCCTGGACCTGACCGCCAGTCAGGTGTGGGATCACTCCGCGGCGAAGACGCTGGAGAAGATCGTCGTTCGGCTGGAAGGCAAGGGGAAGAAGGTGCGGGTGCTGCGGCAAGAGGCCGACTCCCATGCGGAGCCGGCCTGATCATGGCGGAGGGGGGCGCGTCGTGATCAGACGCCGCGCAGCCGATATTCCGTCGGACTGCAGCTGTTTTCCCGGCGGAAAGCTTTGGCGAAATGGTTCGTGTCGGCGTATCCGACCCGTTCCGCCACTTCTTTGACCGACAGCGAGGTTGAGCGCAGCAGCTCCCTCGCTTTTTGCATTCTCCTGCGGTTCATGTATTTCAGCGGAGATACCGCGAAATGCTTATTGAAATAACGCACGAGATAATTCGGATGCAGATGGACGTGCTTGGCGAGCTGCTCCAGCGTGACGGGTTCGGCCAGATTTTCCTCGATATACCGTTCGATCAGGTCGAGCCGCTGCACGTCGGACGACCGGCCTGGAAGCACGCGGATTTCCGTACCCGCTTCCGTCAGCAGCAGCGAGAGGAGCTCGAGCAGAACGGCTTTCTCCCGAATGCGCGAGAGGAAGGCGCCGTCCGCGTGCAGCGCGGCCAGCTCCTCGAACAACGCTTTCCACCTCTCATGCTGAAGGGCGTCGATACAGTGGGGAACGTCGAACCATTGGAACAAATCCAATTCGCCGATCGTAGCCGTAAAATGACACCAGTATTTTTCATAGGTATTGTCGCTGATGACGGAATAGGACTGCTTTACGTTCGCGGGCATAAAGACGAGTTGGCCGGGTCCGGGAGAGTATTCGGCATTCCCGATCTTCACCCAGCCTTCTCCTTCGCAAATATAATACAGCTTATTGTAATCGGGCACGTAATCGAGCTCCCGCCAGTGGGACGTACAGCGTGTATAGTAGGCGTCTATCGGCTGAACCTTCAAGTTGCGAAGCAGTTCGGAAAAATAGGCGGAGCGGTCGTCAAGCGGCACTTGTCGGTCACCTCGAATTAGTTAATCCTATCCCCATAAAGGCTAATTGCCAACCTTGTTGATTATATCAGATGGTTGCTAATCTAGGGATATCCGAACAAGAGGAGGCGCCGGCGAGATGACAAACTACGGCCAGCAGATCAAGGAACGAACCGAATGGTTTCTGAACGACCGCTTCGGCATGTTTATTCACTGGGGATTGTACGCGATTCCGGCTCGGGGAGAATGGGTCAGGAACGCGGAGAGAATCAGCAACGAGGACTACCGGAAATATTTCGAAGAGTTCAACCCGGACAAATACGATCCGAAGGCATGGGCGAAAGCGGCCAAAGCGGCCGGCATGAAGTACGCCGTGCTGACGGCCAAGCACCACGACGGCTTCTGCCTGTTCGACAGCAAGCTCACCGACTATAAGTCCACGAACACGAAGTCGGGCCGCGATCTCGTGCGCGAGTTTCTCGACGCCTTCCGCGCGGAAGGGCTGAAAGCGGGGCTGTACTACTCGCTGATCGATTGGCACCACCCCGACTATCCGGCTTACGGGGACCGTATTCATCCGATGCGTGACGACGAAGCGTACAAGCGCGATCCGGCGACGTTCGACCGGTATTTGGACTACATGCACGGGCAGGTTCGCGAGCTGCTCACCGATTACGGCAAGCTGGACGTCATGTGGTTCGACTTTTCCTACGACGAGATGAAGGGGGAAAAATGGCGCGCGACCGAGCTGATGGAGATGATTCGCTCGCTGCAGCCGCACATTATCGTCGACAATCGGTTGGAGGCGAGCGGCGAGGAAGGCGGTTCGATCTATACGGACGAGCCGAGCTTCTATTCCGGCGATTTCGCTTCGCCGGAGCAGATCATTCCTCCGAGCGGCGTCGTGAACGAGAGCGGGGAGTCCATTCCGTGGGAGGCATGCATTACGCTGAACAACAACTGGGGCTACGCCGCCGCGGACAAAACCTACAAATCGGCGAAGACGGTCATCCGCAAGCTGGTCGAATGCGTCAGCAAAAACGGCAACCTGCTGCTGAACGTCGGGCCGGACGCGAGAGGGGAAATTCCGGAAGAGTCGCTTCGCATTTTGGACGGGATCGGACAGTGGATGGCGCGCAACGGGGACAGCATCTACGGATGCGGTCAAGCGGGGCTGCCGAAGCCGGATTGGGGCCGTTACACGAGAAAAGGAAATAAGCTCTACGCGCATCTGTTCGAAGAGAGCATCGGCCCGGTCAATCTGGCGGGGCTCGCCGGGAAGATCAAGCGGGCGCGGCTGCTGGCCGACGGGTCGGAGCTGTTCGTCTCCCGCCCGTGGAACGCCGCCATGTATCCGGACGACGCCTTCTTCAACTTCGCCCAGCCCGAGCATTTCACTTATCCGCTTCCGGACGATCGCGACACCGTCGTGGAAATCCTTCTGGACGAAGATAACGGCTAAAGTTAACCGGCCTCGCCATCGCATGGATAAGCACCAACAGGCGCCCCCGTTAATAGGCTATCGCATGAGGCTTAGACGGGGGCGCTGCCAATGGGCGGATTCAACAATCGTACGGCGATTTTCCTGGCGGCGGTGTGCAGCCAAACCTACGCGCAATTCAATGATCCGAGCGGGGCGTTCGTCGTTCCCCGCCCGTTCGAGTTCGTCGGGGACATCCGAGCCAGATCGCTGCTCGGAGTGCCCGAGAGGTTCG
>NZ_JBEPYQ010000075.1:0-34340 GCF_041641335.1 Cohnella sp.
GATTTTTTGGCTTACTGCGAAGAGAGTGGTATGGAAAAATATGAGATCCAATCACAATATTGGATTATGGTTGATCCCTGTGTTGTCATGTGAGGTTTGATGCATGGATAGTGCAAAAAAGTGCCTCCGCGCTACCCAAGACGCGCGGCTAAGGCCAAAAAAGTGCCTCCGCGCTACACAAGCCGCGCGGCTAAGGCCAAAAAAGTGCCTCGACGCTACACAAGCCGCGCGGCTAAGGCCAAAAAAGTGCCTCGGCGCTACCCAAGCCGCGCGGCTAAGGCCAAAAAAGTGCCTCCGCGCTACCCAAGACGCGCGGCTAAGGCCAAAAAAGTGCCTCCGCGCTACCCAAGACGCGCGGCTAAGGCCAAGAAAGTGCCTCGACGCTACACAAGCCGCGGTGGGGCGACAAGAAATCTGTGCAACTACTAGAAATCGAGCGGCCGAAGCTCATCCCTGCCGCCCAAATACGGCCGCAGCGCCTGAGGGACGTAGACCGAGCCGTCCTCCCTCTGATGGTTCTCCAGCAGCGGGATCAAGATGCGCGGCGTCGCGATGGCCGTGTTGTTCAGCGTATGACAGTAGCGCAGCTTGCCGGCTCCGTCCCGATAGCGGATGTTCGCCCTCCGCGCCTGGAAGTCGAGCAGGTTCGAGGCCGAATGCGTCTCGCCGTAAGCTTGGCGGCTCGGCATCCACGTCTCGATGTCGTACTGCTTGTGCGTCTTCTGCGACATGTCGCCGATGCAGACGGCCACGATCCGGTAAGGCAGCTCCAGGAGCTGCAAAATGCGCTCGGCGTTGTCCGTAATTTCTTGCAGCAGCCGCTCCGACAGCTCGGGGTCGTTCTCGCAGACGACGACCTGCTCGACCTTCGAGAACTGGTGCACGCGGTACAGCCCATGCACGTCGCGCCCCGACGAACCGATCTCCCTGCGGAAGCAAGCCGTCGCCGCCGCCAGCCGGATCGGACCGTCCAGCTCGACGATCTCGCCCGCGAGGTACGACACCAGGCTCACTTCCGAAGTGCCGACCAAATATCGGTCTTCTTCGGCGATCGCGAACACCTGGTCTTCTCCCGTCGGGAAAAATCCGGTGTTCAGCAGCGCTTCGCCGCGCACCATCATCGGAACGTCCAGCGGCGTGAAGCCCCGGCTTTCCAATACGTCCATCGCCAGCTGCTGAACCGCCCGGTGCAGATGCCAGCCCGCTCCCTTCAGCACGTACTGGCGCGCGCCTCCGATCTTCACCCCGCGCGGCAAGTCGACGATGCCCAGCTTCTCTCCAAGCTCCACGTGGCTGAGGGGCTCAAATTCAAAGCTCGGGAGCTCCCCGACCCGCTTAACCTCCACGTTGTCCGCATCCGACTTTCCCTCCGGCGTATCCGCCGATACGGGATTGGGGACAAGCTGCATCAGCTTCCGGCAGCTTGCCTCGACTTCGGCCAGCTCGGCTTCCAGCACGCCCAATTCGTCGTTTGTCGCCTGAGCTTCCTTTCTTGCCGGCTCCGCTTCCTCCGCCGCTCCTTGCTTCAGAAGCCTGCCGACCAGCTCCGACAACCGGTTGCGCTCCCCGCGCAGCCTCTCGACCTCGCGAAGCAGTTCTCTTCTCCGATCGTCCCTTTCGATCAGCTCCGCCACCGACAAGGCGATGCCTTTACCGTCGGCCGTCCGCTGCAGCCGTTCGCCGTTCTCTCTTATATACGCCATATCCAACATTCGTTCGTCCCCCTCTATCCGCATCTCCTGCGGAAATCGTTCATAAAATCGGCAAGCGCCTTGCAGGCTTCCTCCGGCACCGCGTTGTAGGCGGAAGCGCGCAGCCCGCCCACGCTGCGGTGGCCGGCCAGACCGATAAAGCCTTCCCGCTCCGCTTCCAGCACGAACTGCTTCTCCAACGCTTCGTCCGGCATTCGCCATGTCGCGTTCATCGCCGAACGGTAAGGCTTCTCCACGATTCCCCGGTAAAAACCGTCCCCCGCGTCGATCGCTTCGTAGAGGTGCCCTATTTTCCGCTCGTTCCGCTTCTCTAGTTCCGGGATGCCGCCTTGGCGCGCGGTCCACTCCAGCGTCAGCTTCATCATGTAAATGGCGTGGACTGGAGGCGTGTTATAGAGCGAACCGTGCTCGGCGTAGGTGCGATACTGGAAAATCGCCGGAATGTTCGCGTTGCCCGCCTTCAGCAGTTCGTCCTTGACGATGACGGCCGTCACGCCGGCGGGGCCGAGATTCTTCTGCGCGGCCGCGTAGATCAGCGAGAATTTCGTCCAATTCAGCCTGCGGCTCAAAATGTCGCTCGTCATGTCCCCGATGAGCGGGATCTCCCCGGTATCGGGGAAGTCGCGGAACTGCGATCCCTCGATCGTATTGTTCGTCGTCATGTGAACGTAGGCGGTGTCGGGAGCGATCTCCACCTGCCGCAAGTCCGGGAGCCTCCTCCAGCCCTCGGCCTTGCCGCTCGCCAACACTTCCGACTGACCGACCGCTTTCGCCTCTTTATAGGCCTTCTCCGCGAAGCTGCCGGATACGAGGTAGCGCGCGGTTGTCCCCGGCAGAAGGAAGTTCATCGGAACAAGCGCGAACTGGGCGCTCGCTCCTCCTCCCATGAACAGCACCCGATATCCCGTCGGCAGTCCGATCAGCTCCAGCAGCAGCCTCTCCGTCTCCTCGACGATCCGTTCCACCGTCTTGCTTCGATGCGACATTTCCAGCAGCGACAGGCCCTGGTCTCCATATTCGACGAACGCTTCCTTCGCCCGCTCCAGCACTTCCAGCGGCAGCGCCGCCGGTCCCGGATTGAAATTCCAGCTTCTCTTCATGCTCCTCAACCTTCCCTTAGTTGGATGGATACGACAAAAGACGCCCCTCGTCCGAATTGGGACGAGGAGCGTCTGCTCGCGGTGCCACCCAACTTGACCGGAACGCGGCGCGTTCCGATCCTCTTGGTTCCGCGATAACGGGCGGGGCCGGTAAGCTTAGGATACGGCGCGGGCGACCGGGCCGTTCTTGACGAAAACGCCTCCGAGTTGGATGCTCTTCACAGGCATGATCCGAATGTTCAATTGTTGATTATACTAACGCCTTCGCCGCCGTCTGTCAACAACCGGTCGTCAAAAAGGGAAAAACAGCGGAAGCACCGCGACCATGACGACCCCCATCAGGATCTGGAGCGGCAGCCCGACCTTGATATAGTGCGAGAACCGGTAGCGGCCGGCCGACATGACTAGCGCGTTCGGCGGCGTGGAGAACGGCGAGGCGAAGCACATGCTCGCTGCGACCGATACGGCGAACAGGAACGGATACGGGCTGACGCCCAGCTGCAGAGCGGCCGCCAGCGCGATGGGCGCAAGCAGGATCGCGCTGGCCGTGTTACTGATGAACATCGTCAGCAGCGACGTCGTGAAGTAGACTCCCGCCAGCAGGAGAAGCGGTCCGTAGCCGCCCAGCAAGCCGACCATTCCGTCGGACAGCAGCGCAGCCGCCCCCGTCTTCTCGATCGCGATCGACATCGGGATCATGCCGCCGATCAGCACGACGCTCTCCCAGTTGATCGTCTTGTAGGCGTCCTCCATGCTGCGCACGCAGCGGAACGCGACCATCAGCACCGCCGCGATCATGACCGACGCCACGGCCGGAATCAACTCCGAGATGAGCAGCAGCACCATCAGCCCCATAATGCCGGCGGCGATCGGCGCCTTGTTGTCCATCGTCACCTTGCGCGCTTCCTCGATCGGCTGGCCGACGACCACGACGTCCGGCTCGGTGGCCAGCCGGGCGATGTCTCGCCACGCGCCCTGCACGAGCATCGCGTCGCCGAAGCGCATCTTCTCTTCCTTCAGGTTGTGCAGAAGGTATTGATCCTTGCGCTGGATGCCGAGAATGTTGACGCGGTATTTCTCGCGGAAGCCGGATTCCTTGATCAGCCGGTTAATGAGCCGCGAGGTCGGCGTGAGCATCACCTCGGCGATGCCGACGTCTTCCGTGGCGTACTGCTCGGAGCCGATCTTCTGCTTGTTCTCGGGGACGCGGCGGTCCATCATCTTCAGGCCTCCCTCGAGCGCGAACGCTTGAACGCTCTCGAAAGGGCCGTGAACGTACAAAATATCTTCCTCCTCAACCACCGTATTCGAGCCGGCGATTTCCTGGTTGATCGTCTTGAAAAACTGGTTTTTGGCCGAAATTTTGCGCCGGATCTCGATAATGTTCAAGGCGTGCTTGGCGGAGATATCGAGCTCGTGCAGACGCTTGCCGCACACCGGCGAGCCGGCCCCGACCTGAACGCGGTACAGGTTCTGCCGAAGCTGATACTGCCGGGCGAGATCTTGCAGCGAGCGCCCTTGGCGGCCGTCGTTCGCATCCCGGTCGTTCTTCGGCAGGAACCTGCGAAGGAAGAGCAGCGCCGCGACGCCTACGACGATGCAGACAAGGCCGATCGGCGTAAAGGTGAAAAAGGAGACGGCCGTATATCCCGCCGCGTGAAGCGTCTCCCGGATGACCAGATTGGGAGGCGTTCCGATCAGCGTCAGCATGCCGCCGAGGCTGCTGGCGAAAGCGAGCGGCATCAGCAGTCTCCCCGGATTCGTTCCCGCGCTCATCGCCAGGCTGACGACGATCGGCATCATGACGGCGATCGTTCCCGTGTTGCTGACGAACGCGCCGATCGCCGAAGTGACGACCATGATCATGACGAGCAGCCGGGTTTCGTTCGTGCCGGCCAGTTGGAGCATTTTGCTGCTGACCATTTTCGCCAGCCCGGTCTGGAAGATGCCTCCTCCGACGACGAACAGGCCGACCATCATAATGACAACGGAGTTGGAAAATCCGGACAGCGCCTCCGCGGGCGTCAGAATGTCGCACAGCATTAACAGAATAAGCGCTCCGACCGCTACCAGGTCGGAACGCACTTTGCCGGATATGAAGAGGACAGAAGCAAGAGTCAGTACAGAAAGAGTAACAATCATCGGTCCGTTCACGGTCTGGCTCCGTTCGATGGATTGACCGGACGGTCCCGTCGGACAATCCCGCCTTGTCCCATTTAAGCATGGCCGCTCCGCGGACGTCAACTTCCAGGCGGCTGCCGCCGTTAGATCGACCGCGGACGTTGAATCAAGCGGCGGTTCAGCTTCTCCGTGCAGAGCAGCATAATCGCGGCAAACATCACGAGAAAGAAAGGCAAGATCCCGATCGTGGAATAAGACGCAATCGCCCCCAGAAGGGGAGGCACGAAGGTGCTGCCCGTGTAGGCCGCCGCCATCTGGTAGCCCATGATAGATTGGGAATGCTTATTTCCGAACCGCGCAGGCGTCTCGTGCAGCATGCAAGGGAAGATCGGAGCAAGCCCTAATCCGATGACCATGAATCCCGCCAGAGAGAAACCGGGCGGCAAGGGAAGCGCAAGCAGCACTGTGCCGATCAGAGCCGTGAGCTGTCCGCAGCGGATCAGCGAACGGTTGCTCACCCCGAAGGTAATGAACCCCGTCAGCATGCGTCCGACCGTAATGCCGACGAAAAACAGCGACACCCACTCCGCCGCCGTCGATGCGGGCAGCTTTTTCATGCCGACAAGGAAGCTGCTTCCCCATAATCCCACGCTGGTCTCTATGCCGCAATAAAACAAGAAAGTGATCATGGAGATTTTAACCCCCTTGATCTGCCACGGCTTCGAAGGCCCGGATTCGGCGGACTCCGACGCTTGCTCCTCGGATTCGCGGCGGTCGTCCGGACGGTTATCGCCGCTTCTGCGGGCGACCTTATCCCATAGAGGAAGGGAGAATAACAGAATCAGCACCAGCAAGCCCTGAACGGCGGCAACCGTGAGATAGCCTTGTCTCCATAGGGCTTCACCGGATATATAAAAAGCCATGATCATCGGACTCAGCGTGGCGCCCACTCCCCAGAAGCAGTGCAGCCAGCTCATATGATGAGCCTTGTAATGCAAGGCGACGTAATTGTTCAGCCCCGCGTCTACGGAACCTCCGCCCAAGCCTAGCGGAATCGCGAATACGATCAGCCAAAGCAACGAAGGCGACCAAGCGAACCCTAGCAAAGCTCCCGCCGTCAGAATGCAGCTTGCAAGCGTGACTAGTCCCACGCCATAGCGCCGGATAATGGCTCCGCTGGCCAAGCTGGACACGATCGTGCAGCCCGCGATCACCATCGAGATCGCCCCGGCGGTGCCGATAGACGCACCCAGTTCCATCCTCATGACGGGCCATGCCGACCCGAGCAGGGAGTCCGGCAAGCCCAGGCTGATGAATGCCAAATAAATAATCAGAATAAAAAAAGTGGCCATAAGTCGTGCTTGCTCCTTCGTCGTCTTTATCCATCCGTTTGCGAGAGCAGCAAGCCCAGGCCGAGACTCTGCAGACCGGCCAAGTAATCTCCCCGCAATTCGCTTGCCGCCAGTTTCGGCAGATGCTCCCTCGGAACGTAAGCGGCGGCTCGCTCCAGAATCGGCTCCAGCATGGCCTCGCCGATCTCGCCCTTATTGAAAACGAAATAATGGGGATTCAGGATCGAGGCCGTCGAAGCGATCAATCGTCCGATCGCCTCCGTGCGGGCGGACTCTCCCTCCTTAAGGGCTTCCGCGAAATTGCCCCGATCGCGAACCGGGACGAACGCCACTTCCCCCGAGAAAAACGACTTGCCCCGCACGACTTCGCCGTTCACGACGATTCCGGCCCCCGGCCCGTTCTGTCCCAAATACAAATAAACGACGGTACTTCTGTCTTCCAGCTTCGCCCGCGCGATATAGCCGAGCACGGCGGCGTTCATATCGTTCTCCACTACGGCCGGAAGCCCCGTCCGCTGTTGCACGAAGCTCTTCAGGTCGAAGTTCCGGTACTTCTCGTAAGACGGGATAAGGAAGATGGTCCCGTCGTTCACCGCGCCCGGAACGCCGAGCGATACGGACCGCAGCTTGGGATGGGCCTGCTTGATCCTCCCGATCAGATCGGTCAAGCGGGAAGCGTCCTCGTCGAGAATGCTGTCCTCGTAGCCTTGCTCGATCGCCTCCCCCAAGCAATTAAAGAGGAGATAACGAGTCTCGTCCTTCTCCAGAAAGATGGCCAACCCGTGCACGTAATCGGGATCGTAGCGGTATCTCCTGGCTCTTCTGCCTCCGCTGGACTCGTCGTATCCGACCGAGATCGCTTCTCCGCGGATTTCCATGTCGTCCAGAAACTTGCCCGCTGTAGGAAAGCTGATCTGCAGGCTGCGGCTCAATTCCGCCTTCGTGGCGCTGCCCCGCTCCAGCAGCACCGTGCGAATGCCGCGCATAATGGCCGGGTTCGCCGGCTGCGACGTTAATCGTCCATCGGTCACGAGCTGTCCCCCCGTTCACCATTACTTATTAAAGTTGTTTAATAAGTTTGATCCGATCATAGCAGGAATGCCTTCGGCTGACAAGAGCGGCATTACGAACAGAGCGACAGAATGAACCGGAGCGATCGGCAGGATACATTTGACAATCAAATAATTAGTACTGTATAGTACTATTATGACTACAACCAACAGAAAAAGACCTTCCAATCGCGATGTCGTCATTCGCGTCGCTACCGCCCTCTTCCTGGAGAAAGGTTATCAAATCACCAGCATGGACGAGATCGTAGCGGCGAGCAAGGTGTCCAAAACGAATATTTATTATCATTTCAAGAGCAAGGAGGAGCTTCTCTCCGCTATCGTCGAAGGGATTGTCGCCCATTACGACCGGCTTATCGGCGAGACCGTCGGTCAAACGCAGCTGTCCGCAACGGAGAGAATCGAGCGGTTCGCCGCGCTGCTTACGGACAATCAGACGGATAGCCTTGGCGGCTGTCCTTTCCTGACGCTGTACGTGCAAACTTCGCGCGAGCAGGAATGGGTTAGAGAGGAGATCGGCCGGTTCTTCCGGAAGCAGATCGGCGCGGTTGAGCATCTGCTCCGGGAAGGCGTCGCCAGAGAAGAGTTCAATTCGCGCCTGCCCGTCCCCCAGACGGCCGCGTTGATCGTATCCGCGATCGAAGGCGCCTTATTCCTGCAGCATACCCGGCAAGACTCCACCCTCTTGTCCGATACGCTTCATACTTTAGCGAACCTGCTGAAGTAATTTTTTTACACCTAATTAGCACTTATTAGTACTAAAAAAACTACGACTGACCAATTAACGCATCAGGGCACACATGGTCTTCCCAAGGCGAATTCCCTAACGGTCTGGCAGGCCGTTAGGCGAGTGAATCGGAGTGGATGACTGCCTCTAACGGTCTGGTAGACCGTTATGCGAACGACTCGGAGCGGATGACTGCCTCTAACGGTCTGGTAGACCGTTATGCGAGTGAATCGGAGTGGATGACTGTCTCTAACGGTCTGGTAGACCGTTATGCGAGTGAATCGGAGCGGATGACTGCCTCTAACGGTCTGGTAGACCGTTATGCGAGTGAATCGGAGTGGATGACTGTCTCTAACGGTCTGGTAGACCGTTATGCGAGTGAATCGGAGTGGATGACTGTCTCTAACGGTCTGGTAGACCGTTTTACGTGAGCAACTTCGACGGGCAAGTCATGACGAAAAAACAATTGGTATTTTCGTACATTCTTTACTCCGAGAGACTCCAGTAATTTGCTGTAAGTCAATTGGTCGTAGAAAAAAAATAAAGGAGGAACCCCTAAGTGAGTTCCATATTCGTAACAGGCGGAAGCGGCTTTATCGGACGGCATGTATTGACGGAATTGGCGAATGGAGGACATCGGCTCTATGTGCTGGTCCGGTCCGAGGAGAAGTTGAGGGAAACGTTAAAAGAAATGGGATGGAAGGACTTCTCTTCCCTCGTCCCCATACGGGGCGATCTGACGCAGCCTTCTCTCGGAATCGGCTCCGCCGATCTGAGGCTATTGACGGACGTCGAGGTGATGATTCATGCCGGCGGGCCAATGGACATTCTGCTGTCCGAAGGCGAAGCGAGGCGAGTGTTCCTGAACTCCGCTCGCGAGATCGCGGATCTGGCGCGCCGCTCGAATCGATTGCAGCATTTTATCCACGTTGTCGGGTTCAAATCTCCTTATTCGGAGCAGGACGACGGCGTCGGCCCGCAGGCAGATCACGGTCACAAAGCGCCTCCGTACGAGAAAATGAAATTCGAGTCCGATCTCTTCCTGCGCCGGACGATGAAGCAATCGGGAATTCCCCTGTCGGTCGTCAATCCGAGCGTCGTCATCGGCGATTCCCGCAGCGGGATGACCGAACAGACCGGAGGCTTCGGCCTTCTGGTGAACGCCGTGCGCAGAAAGATGATGGGTCTTGCCCCCGGAGGGAACGATTATTGGCTACCTCTCGTGCACGTGGATCACGTTGCGGCGTTCATTGGCGCCTTGACGAAGGAGGAACGGCCCGTGAACGGCACTTATTTTCTGCTGGATAACAAGAAGGAAAGTCCCGGCATGAAGGAGCTTATCGGCGCGATCGCCCGGGAAGTTCGCGTGAGCGGTCCCATCGGCAAGGCGCCCTACGGGCTGATCAAAGGCCTGCTGAATCTCGGGGCGGGCAAGCTGCTCGGCCTCCCTAAGGAGTCCATGGATTTTATCGTTCGAACGGAGTTTCCGACCGCTTCCAAGCGCGCCGTAGAAGCCAGACACGGCTTGAACCTGTCGGTGTCCGGCCCCACGTTGCCTCTTGTCGTGGCGGATCTGGATTATCGGCTTAACCATGGAACGCTGCGTTTGCCGCCGCCATTCCGACAGCATGCGCGGGCCGGACTGGCCACGATAGAAAGCGAAGGGCGCGGAACTCCGATCGTCATTCTTCATGGCGCTTTCAGCGCCTCCTACAATCTGCTTCCGATGGCGCAGCGTCTGGCCGAGTCCGGCCATCCCGTCTGTCTGGCGGATCTCCCGGGGTTCGGCCGCTCCCCCTACCACCATCGGGGCGTCGGCATGGAAGGATTCGAACAAGCGATCCTCGCCTTGATCCGCAGCTTCGATTCGCCCGTGCGGATCGTGGGCCATTCGTTCGGAGGATACCTTGCCGCGAGAATGCTGGAGGCCGTCCCGGAGCGCATTGCCGGAGCCGCCCTGCTCCAGCCCGTGCTGGAACCCGTAAGCCCGGCTTACCGTCATCCTTTCGCGATCAAGACCTTAGCGAGAACGCTGAGCGAGAACTCGATCAGGAATCGTCTGATTCGTTCCAAGAGCTTCCGCGAAGCCGATGAAATTCCGGAGACGTATCCTTCGTTTATTCTGGAAGAAATGAAATCACCGCGCACGAGAACGACGACGGCGGAGGTCATGTCCCTGTTCTCCCGGCTGAGCGCCTTCCGTCTCGATCCGGGCAGTTGGAACCCCGACCAAGTGTCTATCGCATGGGGGCAGGCCGATGTCCGGCCCGACGTTCCCGAAGCTTACTCGCATTTGGACGTGACGCGTTTGCCTTATGCCCACCAGTTCCCGCTCTCCCATCCCGGGATTGCGGCGGATTGGATTCTCGAGAGGTTATAAGAAACGCGCGAACGGGGCTGTCCCCCTCCAGCGGTCTCTCGACACCGCTGGAGGGGACAGCCCCGTCCTTATTATGAAATCGCTAATCCCTTATGCGGGTTCCGCTTCGGCATTCCGGCTTAGGATACGACGGGCTTCACGTTCATCAAGTCGTTCAGAGCCTCTTTGATCGTTGAGGAAGGGATCGCGAAGCCGATGCCCTGCGCCTCGGAGTTAACCGCCGTGTTCATCCCGACAACCTCGCCTCGCTCGTTCAGAAGCGGTCCGCCCGAATTGCCCGAGTTGATTGAGGCGTCGGTCTGCAGCAGATTCCGGTACGTATGGTCGCCTTGCTCGTCCGCTATCGTTATCTCTCGTCCTTTGGCGCTGAGAACGCCAAGCGTCATCGTATGATCGAGGCCGTACGGATTGCCGATGGCGATCACCCAATCCCCGATGCTCGTCTGGTCGACATTGCCCAGTTCCAAGGCGGGGAACGCTTGGCCGTCCGGGCTCTCCACCTTCAACACGGCGAGGTCGAGCTCGTCATTCGAGCCTACGAGCTTGGCCGTCAGCGGCTCGTCGTAGCCTTCCACCGTCACCTTGAGCTCATCCGCGTCCGCGATGACATGCTCGTTGGTCAGAATATAGCCGTCCGTCGAGAAGAAGAACCCCGTTCCCGATCCGGCCAATACCGGCTCGCTTGCCTGTCTTTGCCGGCCGCCTCCCCTGCCTCCGAAGGGACTTCTCATGGAATAGGTCGGAACCGCGTAATTCTCGATCTTGACTACCGCCGGGCTCGAGGTTTCGAATATCGTCGCGAGATCTCCCTTCGCCTTCACCGACGCCGCCGTGATTCCCGCTGCGGACTCTGCAGCGCTGCCCGAGTCTCCGGCCGCCGGGGCTTGCCCGCCGAACAGATTGCCGCGGTCCGCCGCGTATCCGAATCCTCCGACGAGCATGGCCCCGACCAAGAATGAAGTCAAATAAGCCGCGAAAGAAGTGCCGTTCCTGCGCTTGCCCTGGCCGCCTCCCGGAGAAGGTTGCGGCCGATACGCCGCCATTTCCTTCTCATAAGATGCCAGCAGCGGAGATTGATATGCCGTCATCGGCTCGCGCCCGTCGTTCGTTGCCTGCGTATCCGTCAAGTTGCGTTCGTTCATCTTCTACCATCCTCCCGTTGCCTTGATGCTTCTATCATGGAGGATGGAGCTTAAACGGAACTTAAACGGAATTAAAAGATAGATGAAGTCGATACAACGAATCGCTACAGCTTGAACTTGGCTACGGCCGCTTCCAGGCGAACGCTTCGCTCTCTCAGCATCTCGGTCGTATCGGCGATTAGCTTGGCCGCTTCCAGCTGATGGGCGGACATTCGCTCAATCGACTCCGTGCTTTCCGCCGTTCTCGCGGAAATGTGCGAAATCTGCTCCACCGACGCGGCGACTTCCTCGGAGCTGGCCAACACTTCCTCGATGACCGCGGATACTTCCTGGATTTGCCCGTTCACGTGTCCGAACCGCTCCATCGTGCGGCCGAACAGCGTCTCCGCCCGATCGGACAGCTCGGAGCCCAGCCTCATCCCTTCGTTGCCGAGCTGCATTCTCTCGCCGATCTGCCCGGACTCCTGCTTGATCTGATACAGCAGCGAAGTGATCCGACCGACGGATACGGCGGATGCTTCCGCCAGCTTGCGCACCTCTCCGGCCACGACCGCGAATCCTGCTCCATGCTCGCCCGCGCGCGCGGCTTCGATGGAAGCGTTAAGCGCGAGAAGCTTCGTCTGATCGGCGATGTCCGTAATCGATCGCAGCACGGGCTCGATCTCGTTCATATGCGAATTGAGAACTTGAACGGATTGGGACGTCTGCATGGCTACGCCGGCCATGGCCAGCACTTGCTCTCTTAAGCTGCGGATGGAACCGGCGCCCTCTTCCGCGGAATCCAAAGCCTCGCCGGACGCTCCGGTCACGCTGCCCGACGCGTCGGAAGCCCTCTGGATGGCGATCGTGATATCCTCCATCGACCTGGCGCTCTGCTCCGCGCCGATACGCTGGTTGCTCGCCCCCTCCGCCAGCTGAGCCGCCGCTTGCTCAAGCTCGACGTTCAACGCGACCATCCGCTCCGCTTCGGAGCCGAATCTTTCGGTCGAATGCACCAGGTCCCGGGCCGTGAGCGCGATATCCTTCATCACTTCCCCGAGCGTAACCCCGAGCCTCTCGATCATCTTCATCATGGCGGAATAAGCCTGGCCGATCTCGTCGTTCGAGCTCGACCGGCCTGCGCCCAGATGCGCCTTCGCTTCCGCGAGGTCTCCCCGGGCCATCGCTTCGGCGCCGCGAACGATCGTGCCCAGAGGGCGCAGCGCGCGGGAGAGGAACAGCACGATCAAGCCGAAGAAAGCGATCGTAAGGACGCCCATCAGAACGAACAGCCCCGCGCTCTTCCCGATGACATCCTTGTAGATCGTCTGCGACACGCTGACGTCCGTATCGATTCCTATCGCGCCGATGATCTCGCCGTTCCCGCTGCGAAGAGGCGCGTAGGAAGAGATGTAGTTGCCGTATTCCGGGTTGCGAATAATGCCCGACTTGGCCGAACGGCCGCTTAAGATCGCTTCGATCGCTTGCTCCGGCATATCCGTCACTTCCCCGATCGGGGAAGCCGCATCCGAATCTCTCGGCTGGCCGTCGATCAGCAGCAGCGGCTGCTTGTTCTCGTCTATTTGCACCGTGTACACGTACAGGGCTCCGATCTGCGCGCGGTACCGGTTCATTTCTTCGCGTATGCTCCAATATAGATCGCTTTCTTGAACGTCCTGCAGGAAGCTTTCGTAAGCTCCCAGGTCGAACTGCCCCGCATAAGCCTCCGCGGTATGTATGCTGAAGTTGCCGATCGCCTCTTCGCTCACCTTCTTCGTGTTCGCGATTTGCATGTAGACGAGCGAACCGGACAGCAGAATCAAAATGGCCAGAATAAACGCCGATAGCTTCGATACGAGACGACTCCTGAATCTGATCATGGTGTCCATACCTCTCTGACTTTAGTCGGGGAATTAAAGAAATCCTTAGTACTTTCGACATGATTCCTGGTTTTTCCTTCCTAAAGCAGTCTTCGGAGTCTCGACCACAACGGTGAACAACTGGCTTCGCGATAAGCGCATCGTATACTCCGGAGCGGATGAAAAGCCGTCGTTCAAGCAATCTCGCATACCGCGTTAAAAACCTGGTTCAGACGCTGATTGTCTTCGAGTCAAAGTATAAGGGTAAATATGAGGATGCAGTAGCTCGCCTAGGAGACCCGCAATCGTCCGACGATTGGACATGGACACGAGATGCGGATGAGTGGCGTTATGTCATGAGGGAGATTGCAGGTGAGCGGTAGAGGCCGCAGCAATCTTGACGTTATCGGGAGAGAGCTTGGCCATGGAATTCTGGGGGATACGAATAATCGATAAATATGAAGTCGAGCTGTTAGAGCAGGAAGCCCGGCGCATTTGACCGGGCGTCCCCCTTTTGGATCCACTCCGACTCAGACGGGGCGTCTGGCCACATGGAGAGACAGCACGATCAGCGCCAGCGCGATCACGGGATGCATGGCGCCAGCGGCCGGCAGATTGGCGGTCATATACTGGATAAAAATCAACCCGAACAGCGTCAGACTTAACCAGCGCGTCCTTATGGGAAGACCGCCGGCAAAGGAAAACACGATCATGAGCAGCGGAATAAATTCGAATAGATGTACGAAAACGACATGAGTTTTCCAATGCGACGAGTCTTGAAACAAGGCCATTCCCGCGATAAAGGTTTGCGCGACGATGCAGGCGACCAGCGCCCATGCCAGAACGCGAAATACGGTTCGGGCGACTCTCCCCTTGGCGTTCGATTTCACTTCTTCCATCCTTATCCCCCTCCGCGGCTTTTGCTGCGCGTCCATCCATTTACGACCACAAGAGCGACGATTGCGCAGACGATTGGCAGCAAGATCGGAAGGTACTTGATCCCGACCGTCCGATCGAATAGCAGCTTCCCGGCAATTCCGATCAGTTCGGCTAATATGAACCCTCCGACGCATCCGCCCACGATTGCAAACAGCAAAATTCCGGCTTTATTTTTCATGATACAGCCTCCGTTCTCTTAACCAGATTGGTCCTAACGCCATACTAGCAGCACAATGTTGCGGACTTGTGACGAAGCGTTACGGGTTTCGTGAAATTTCCCCGATGCTTCGCGGCAGCCTATATAATGTAGGGAACAAGACCGAGGAGGATACGGATTATGACGCGAACGCTGCTGCTGGTCGACGACGAGGATCAAGTCATTGCCTTCATGAGAACCTTCCTGCTGCAGGAGGGTTATCGCATCGTCACCGCATCGAGCGGGCTGGAAGCGCTGCGCAAAGCCCGCGAAGCCAGCCCGTCGTTGGCCGTGCTGGACTGGATGCTGCCGGGAATGAGCGGAATCGAGGTATGCCGGGAGCTGCGAAAAATAGGACGGATGGGCATCATCATGGTGACGGCGCGTGCGGAAGAGAGCGATAAAATCATCGGCCTGGAGGTCGGAGCCGACGATTATCTCACGAAACCCTTCTCCCTGCGGGAACTGGCCGCGAGGATTCGCGCCGTGCTGCGACGCATGGAAGGGAACGATCCGCTGACGGCGACGATGGAACGGGGCGAGCTGTCGCTATCGGAAGCGCAATGCCGGGTGTGGAAACGCGGAGAGGAGCTGACTCTGACTCCGACGGAATTCAAGCTGCTGCTGACGCTGGCCGCCAAGCCCGGCATCGTGTACAGCAGGCTTCAGCTTCTTCAGGCCGCGCTCGAGGACGATATTCTGAACGACGAACGAACAGTCGACGCGCACGTCAGCCGCATTCGCAAAAAAGTCGAGGACGACCCTGCCAATCCGCGATACATCCAGACCGTCTACGGCTTCGGCTATCGTTTCGGTATCGGCCAATGACGGTTACGCGGAAGATTTTTCTCTCGATCGCTTCGTTCGTAACCGTTGTCGCCCTTCTTTTCGTGCTGGTCACGCATTTTGTCATTAAGGAATCGTTCGAGGCAATGGTGGAAAAAACGCGAGGGGAAACGCTGGGCGCGCTGTCGGAGCAGTTCATCGGCTATTACGTCGCAAACGGGAATTCCTGGAACGGCGTGCAGTGGATTAAGCTGGACGAGGCGGTGCTGGCGGATAAACGTGAGGTCGGCATTTCGTTGCTGGCCGGCGATCGGACGAAGTTGTATTCGCTGGGCGCCACGCCCCCGAAAGCGATGAAAAATCTGGGGATTAAACGGTTGCTGCGGACGGACGACGGGACGATCGCTTACTTGCATTATTTCGACTCCGAAATCGCGGACATGTCCAGGCTGCGAGTCGGCATCCCGGTGTCCGTCACTTTCCTGCTCTCGGCCGCGACCGTCCTAATCGTTCTATTCTCTTTGCTGGCCGCTTATTGGATCGCGAAAAGAATAACGTCCCCGCTGAGAAAGCTGATCCCGGCCATCGACCGCTTGAGGCAGGGCGAGCTGGGAGTTCAAGCCCCCGTCGTCTCGAAGGACGAATACGGCCAAGTCGCCGACGCCTTTAATGCGATGTCCGCTCAACTGCGGAAAAACGAGGAGCTGCGCCGTAATCTCGTCGCCGACGCGGCCCACGAGCTAAGAACGCCGCTGACGATCGTCCGGGGCAAGCTGGATTTAATCCAGCAGACGGGAGACGCCGTCGAACCGGAAAGTCTGCTGCCGCTTCAGGACGAACTGATCCGCCTGTCCCGTCTCGTGGAAGACCTGCACCTGCTCTCGCTAGCGGAGGCCCGCAAGCTGCCGCTGGAGCTAAAGCCGACGAACATGGCCGAGCTGGCGCACAGAGTCGTTCGGCATCTGGAATCGGATGCGGCTCGCAAGAACGTTCGCCTGACGCTGAACGTCGAAGCGGACGAACGGCCGATCCGGGTCGATCCGAATCGGATGACCCAGGTGCTGCTCAACCTGACGGTTAACGCCATCCGCTACACGCCCGAGGGCGGGAGCGTTATGGTGAACGTGCAGGAAGAGCCGTCTCATGGCGGGAGCGGCTCGGCGCTGACGATTGCGATTGCGGATACCGGCGTAGGCATCGCCCCGGAACAGCTTGGGCACATTTTCAACCGGTTCTACCGGACGGACGAAGCCCGCGCGCGGAACAGCGGCGGGATGGGCCTCGGTCTGGCGATCGCCAAGGAGCTGACGCTCGCTCACGGAGGTACGCTCGAGGCGGAGAGCCGCCCGGGAGTCGGCACAACCTTCGTGCTGAAACTGCCACGCTGACGGATGCTGCGGGTCTGCGCGTACGCGTTCAGCGGCGCCCTTTGGCCTGATTGGGGCTCGTATTCGACAACGTGGCGAGCATTCTTTCTCCCCGGACCATCTCGGATTGACACTCAGGACATACGGGAACAACGGAAAACGTGAAATTATCTCTCATCCATCGCTTGCAGTCCTCCCCGGAGCAGTACCAGATGGCGGTCATTTCTTCCGGCAACTCTTCGAACGGTTTCTTCCGAGAATAATACACGTGCATTCCCTCTTTCTGTTATGAGGTGGTTACAACGAATAATGATGCCCCAAACTGCGGATTCTGAGCATGACCCCTGCATTTGAATGAAAAAAATAAAAAACCACATAGCGTACAAGGCTATTGCATAAAAGAATAACCCTATACGTTATGTGAATTGACGACACGTCTATAGTTCCATTATAGCTCATTCGGCTTGAAATAGCGAACGGCAACCGCCCATTTGCGGGATTGTTGTCAGAGACGCTCTCCTCCGACCATCATCCCGAGCACCTTCGCCACGCTGTCGGAAATCAAATAGTCGGCCACGCCGTCCATCGGGGTCGCGCTTTTGTTGATCAGGACGAATTTGTCGCCTTCGTACAGTCTGACCAGCCCGGCTGCCGGTTGAACGGTCAGCGACGTGCCCGCGACGATCAGAACGTCCGCCTGCTTGATATACATCGCCGCTCGCTGCAGCAGATCCATGTCCAGACTTTCCTGATACAGCACGACGTCCGGCTTGACGACGCCTCCGCAGCGGGAACAGCGGGGATATTCTCCGTTCGACTCCAGCACCTGCTGGAGCGAGTAGGCCTCCCGGCAATCCATGCAGAAGCTCCGATGTACCGAGCCGTGCAGTTCGAGCACGTTGCGGCTGCCGGCCTTCTGATGGAGCCCGTCGATGTTCTGGGTAATGACCGCGGCGAGACGCCCCTGCCGCTCCATCTCGGCAAGCGCGTAATGGGCGGCGTTGGGCATGGCGTCGGGATACAGCATTTTGCTTCTGTAGAAGGCATAGAAATCGGCCGTGCGAGCCAGGAAGAAATCATGGCTCAATATCTCTTCCGGAGCGATCCTTCCTCCGCCCGCCGCTTGATACAACCCGTCGGCCGACCGGAAGTCCGGGATGCCGCTTTCCGTCGAAGTGCCCGCCCCGCCGAAGAACACGATGTTCCGGCTCTCGGCCACGACTCTCTTCAATCGTTCGAACTCCATCTCGTTCCCTCCGCATCGCTCGTCTTATGCAAATCCCATTTTACGCGACTTGTCCTCCGTCATCCACTCCTTGCTTCGATCCTTGGCGTAGTCCGACTTCATGCCGACGATCAGCCGCTCAAGATCGACTTCGTTCTCGTAATGCATCTGCAGCGCCGCCGAGGCGTACAGCTCGCTGAGCTGGGCAAGCGTGAATCCGTCCGTTCGGCG
Source organism: Cohnella sp. (assembly GCF_041641335.1). Classification (NCBI taxonomy): domain Bacteria; kingdom Bacillati; phylum Bacillota; class Bacilli; order Caryophanales; family Paenibacillaceae; genus Cohnella; species Cohnella sp. The sequence goes on from NZ_JBEPYQ010000075.1 coordinate 18,184, forward strand.
GGCCGCCCGTTCAAGCTCTTCCCCGCTCGCGACTCGGCGCAGACCGATATGGGCCAAGTAGGCTCGACGCATTTCCTCGTCCGGAGACTTCACCTCGTACGCCCGGTCGAAGCGACCGGCCCGATTCATCAGCGCCGGATCGATCTTCTCCGGATAGTTCGTCGTGCCGATGAGGTAGATGCCCTCCTTCGACGTCGCTCCATCCAAGGTGTTGAGGAAATAGGAGCGGCAGGAGTCGGGCATCGAGTCGATGTCTTCGATAACGAGCACCATCGGCGCCATCTGCGACGCGGTATCGAACACTTCCTTGATCGAGCCGCTGCTCGTATACTCGGTAATCTGCCAGTAGGCGACTGGAGCGCTCGTCGTAGACGAGATCGACTTCACCAACGTCGTCTTGCCGTTGCCCGGCTTGCCGTACAGCAGAATTCCCCGTTTGTAGGGAAGTCCGTAGGTTTGGAAAAAAGCGCGATCCTTGGAGAAAAACTCGTCGATCGAACGGTAAACCTGCGTCTTCAGCTCCCCTTCCATGAACACCTCTTCCCGGCCGACTGCGTACCCGACCGCTTTGCGCTCCTGCTCCAGACCGTCGCGAGTGTCGGTGAACACGATGATCTTCGGGTCGGCAAGCCTGCGTGCCCGCAATTCCTCCAGAAAGCGAACCAGCCCCTCGTCCGAACGGCAGAAAATCAGATCCTCGTAACCGAGACCGTGCTGGGATACTCTCGGAATTCTGGCCAGCGCGACAAGCTGCTCGCGGTACACGAACAGGTTGTTGCGCACGGCGGGCCGGATCGCATAGCCCGCTCGCTGGGGCTCGGAATCGGCGGCATACTCGAACACCTCCGTCTCGACCAGATCGAACAGGCTCGCCGCATGCTCCACTCCGGCATAGCCGTCGCGCAAGTCCTCCTCCAGTCCGTTCCACACTTCGTTGCCGTCGTCCTGGTAGTAGAGGCGGAAGCCTTCGCCATACCGTTCGCTCAGAAAATCGACGATCTCCTGAACGACGGCGATATAGTTGAAATAGCGTTCTGCATTCAGCGCTTCGCCGGCCCCGGTCGACTTGACCAGAAAAGGAGGCTTAGCGGCAGTATTGGCGGTTATTATCGTCATGTTCGGAATCACACTCCTTTTACGGCCGCCAGAGGACGGCATTTGGCCACTACGGTGGCCAGCCGCGCCTGGACGACGCTGTCGATGATCTGATCTACGTCTTTGTAAGCCTGTGGCGATTCGTCCACGAGCGCTTCGAGAGCGCGGTGGTTCAGCACGACCTCGTCGTCGTGGCCGACCCGCAGGGAGGAAGCGAACTCGTCTACCGTGACGAGCTGCTTGGTCGCGTTGCGCGATCGAATACGGCCCGCTCCGTGACAGATGGAGTAGTAGTTGCGCGAGCCTTCCGGGGCTCCGACCATCAGATAGGAGGCCGTTCCCATCGAGCCGGGTATGAGCGCGGGATGGCCCGTCTCGCGATAGGGCTCGGGATTGCCGGCGTGTCCGGCCGGCAGCGCGCGCGTCGTGCCTTTGCGGTGAACGAGCATCGCCTCGTCCCCGTGGCTCTCTTCGCAGGCGTAGTTGTGCATCAGGTCGTAGAGCGTGCTCATCTCCGCCCGGGATCCGAACGTTTCCTTGAACGCGTCGCGAACGGCGAACGCCATCAGATGCCGGTTCGCGACCGCGAAGTTCAGCGCCGAATACATCAAATTCGCATACGCCTGGCCCGCCTCGCTGTCCAGCGGCGCGTAGGCCAGCTTCGGATCGGCCGTGCCGAGCCCGAGCCGGCTCATCGTCTTCGCCACCTGCGAGCCGCAATGCTGGTTAACGGCGCCGCCCCAAGACCTGGAGCCGGAATGGATCATGACCGCGACCTGACCGTCCCGAAGCCCCCACCGCTCCGCGATGGCCCGATTATCCTCCGGAATGCTCAACGCCTGAATTTCGATAAAATGATTGCCGTTGCCCAGCGTGCCGAGCTGGCGATGAGCCCTGTGCCATACCGGCATCGGAATGCGGTCCAGCTCGCTCTCGTCGAACCGGAATCGGCTGCACTCAACGTGGGTCAGGGAAGTCGCTTTCCTCGGGGTATACGCGTCCGGCACGTATTTGCCCGGCAGACCGTGAAGCCCTTTGCGCAGCACGTCCTCCAGACGAACGTCGGAGAAGTGCCCTCTCGCATGATTTTCCACCGGGATCCGCTTCTCGATCGCTTTGACCAGCTTCCGACGGAGCTTGACGTCTCGCAAGTCCTCCGCCTGCAAATTCGTCAGATGCACGCGCATCCCGCAGCCGATATCGCTGCCGACGATGGAGGGGGAGACGAAGCCGTCCTCCACGCCCCACACCGCCGTCGTGCCGATGCTGGTGCCGACTCCGACATGGGCATCGGGCGTGTAGCTCATATAGCGGATATTCGGGATTTGCAGGTTATTGTTCGCCATCTCGAGCACCTTGGCCCCCATGGCATAAAACAAATCGTCGTGCGCGAATACGTGGAGATCCCCGGCAGGGAGATCGATTCGCCGATAATAAAGATCGTTAAAGTTTTGTTCCATAAAGTATAATAACCCTCTCTTAATTGCAATTTAGTCGAAAAGAAAACGCAAAAAAACCGCAAGCCCAATCGCTTACGGTCTTCTGCGCGCAGTGAAAACGAAAGACTGACGTCCCTTCCGACGATACGCCGGCGGGGCGTTAGCTTTCTCCTTCCTTGGCTAGGGCCCGTAGAGGCCGATGGACAATGAACGAAATATTCGGTTGCGGCGTAACGACGTTGCGGCGGATGATCATTGCGGTCATGTCCTTCGACCTCCTTTCTTGAATAAGATAGTGTCTATCATATACGGGTTTGGGAAGCTTTGTCAATATCCCGTCGGCTCAGTCTAGGCTCAGTCTGTCTCGGCTGCCCGCACCTGTCCGGTCAGTCCTTGTACGGATCGAACTCGTCCGCCCCGGCCATGCATACGCCGATCGGCTTCAGCACGTGCAGCACTTCGATCGTGTCGGCGTGAGCGTCGAGCACTTCCTGCAGCTTCCGGTACACGAACGGACTCTCGTCCGTACCGGCTCCGCGAAGCTCGACTCCGAAGGCGCGAACGGCTTGCTTCATTTGTTCGGAAGTGATCTGGCCACCCGTACGCTTGCGGGTTTTCCAATTCATCTTGCCCGCGGCTTGCGTGCGGCTCATGATCCGGCCCGCCCCATGGACGGTGCTGTAAAAGGAATCGCGGTTCTCGTCCGTGTCCTTCCCTCTCACGATAACGGAGATGTCGCCCATGCTGCCGCCGATAAAGCCGAGCTGACCCGGAGCGGACGGCGTCGCGCCTTTACGGACGACGATCGTCGTCTTGCCGACATGGGTTTCCTTCCAGGCGTAGTTGTGATGGTTGTGCACTTCGAAGTCGGCGCTCGCTCCCAAGAGGGAGAGCACCTGCGCGATGACGTAATCTCGTCCGGCGTACGCGTACCGTCCGGCGAGCTTCATCGCCCGGTAGTACAGATAGCCGAGTTCGCTGTCCAGATCGAGCAGCACGGGCGGCTGGTCCATCTTCTCTCCCGGTGCGCTCGCGAGGAAATCGCGTCCGGCTGCAAGGTTCAGGAACCCGCTCGCCGTCTTATGGCCGAAGCCGCGGCTTCCGAAATGGTTGCCGATCCAGAGGCGGCCCGTCTCCGGCTCCTCGAACAGATCGACGTAATGATTGCCGCTGCCGACCGTGCCGAGCTGATCCCGGGCCAGCGCCTTCAGCTTGTCGTGCTCCTGCTTCCCGATCGCCGCGTACACGCTCCAATCGGGATCGTCGAACAGCTCGTGATCCACCTTCTGGTTGTTGACACGTCCGACGCCGAACGATACTTTCCTGGCGATCTGATCCATTACGGCAGGCAGAATCGGCTTAATGTCCGCCGCCAACAGGTTCGTCCGCACTGCCTTGTTGCCGCAGCCGATGTCGTACCCGACGCCCGAGGGCGAGATTTGGCCTTCGTACGCCACGACGCCGCCGATCGGCTGGCTGTATCCTTTGTGATGGTCGGCCATCAGCAGCGCCTGCACGACGTTGCCGTGCTCCGCGCAGGTTTTGGCTTGCGACAGCGCGCCGGCATCGGGATTGCCCCATACCCGCACTCCGTCTATCGTTTGGTAAGTCATTTCTCGTTCTCTCCTACTCTTCGGCGTATTTCTTTTAGAATGACCCGTTTTCTATTAAGGCCGAGCGGAATAAGTCGTCCAGTTTGTCGCCCAATTTCGCGTCGGCCGTTTTCATCTCAAGCGCCGAATTTTCCAGTTCCCGCAATCTCTTCTCCAAGTAATCGTTGATCGGGGCGAGTCTTGGTTCTATGTCCAGCTCTTCGCCCGCTTTTTTGCGCGTCAGCAGTTCGGCCAACGCCTCTCGCAAGCTTCCCTCTCGCGGAATGAGCCGCTCAACGAGCCTATCGAACTCCATCGGAGGCATTTCGCCGTAGCGTTCGATCCATTCACAGGCCAGAACTGGGCGCAGCACATAAAAATATTTCTTGATCCGCACCCGCTCTCCCTGCAAATACTCCCGATAGTTCCCCCGCGCCATGTTGAGATAATGATACATGCAGGACTTCGGGGAGAAAGCCAGCGGAGAAATCCGGCGAAGCTGTTCCGCGACTTCAGATTTCTCGGCATAGCGGATCGGCGATTGCAGCCATTCGAGCAGCGGAGGATTCGACTTGCGGAACAGGTTTAGCGCCTTACGTAGATCCCAGCCGCTAATGTCGAGCTTGTCGCTGATCGGGCGCTCGATGACATCCCGCCTCTCGAAGATCGACAAATACCATTCCGGCTTGCGGATGTAGACGAATCGCACGTCGTAATCGCTGTCCCGGGAAGGGAAGCCCCACGCCCGGCTGCCCGATTCGCAGGCGTACAGAATGCGGATTTGCTCCTCGCTCTCCAGACGCTCTAGTTGTTCGGTTATCGCTTGACGCATGGCTTCCCTCTCCCTTCTTATAGTTCAATCTTCTCGATCGTTTTCACCAGCGAGCTATAGCCCTTCGTCGTCTGAGCGATGTAGCTCAGCACCGTGTCGCTCCAGCCGTAGATGTAGAACGTGTTCGGGTCCTGTGGCGGAACCATGGCGCTGCGGTAAGGCGCGATGTCGACGATAAACGCCTTGACCTGCGGGTTCACTCTGGCGCGATAGTTCGTCAGTTCTCTGTAGAACAGGCTGCCGCTGTTTTGCTGCTCGTCGGTGATGATGACGATCTGGTCGACCTTGCGGCGTTCGGAGAGCAGCTTGCGAACCGGAGCTCCGGTATCCGTGCCGCCGCGTGTCTGAATCCGCTCCGCCTGCGACAGAATGCTGTCTCGGCGCGACGGGTAGGCATCTTCGGCCTCGGTGTCGAACAGCCAGAACAGGGAGTTGCCCTGCGTCTTCTTGTACAGAGCCAGCGCGAACACCGAACCGATCTGCAAATACTCGCCGTCCATCGAGCCCGAGATATCCAGGAAGATCGCCGTACGGTCTTCCAGATCGGGCAAATTGGCGAACGTCAGCTCCACCGCATCCCTGAGCGCGTCGCGCAGCTCCGGGTGCTTCACTTGACGGAACGCTTTCGCGAACCGGAAAGGCAGGATCTTCGCCTTGCTCAGAGCAACTGGATCGGTCAGACGAGCGATCACCGCGTCGAGGTTGCGGCGATCTTCCAGCACGCCCGCGCGCTCCAGCGCGTTCAAGTGACGGAGCAGCGCGAACGTTGGCATCTGGCCGAGCAGCGCTTCCCAGATCGCCTTCGTCGGCTTCACCGCGCCAGTGACGACCTCGTGCGGCAGCCTGCCGGCTTCGATCCAGCGCAGCCGTTCCTCCTCGGTCGAGGCCCGCTTCAACTGCTCAAATGCCTCTACTTGCGGAAGGAGAGTCACGTTCGCCTCTTGGCCCCGCAAGTAACGGAACAGCGCTTGCTGCTTCAGGTCCGCGGGCTTCGGGTGAGCCGTCGCGATGGCGTCGCCCAGGCTGTAGCCCCGGCCGCGGCCGTTGTACTTAAGCGCCCAGTATTCGGACACGCCCGCCAGAAACCGGTTCACTTGCCGTTTCACCGCCCGGCCGCCTTCGCCTCTGCCCATTCCCTTCAGAATGGTCAGGAAGTCGGACAGGTCGGAAGGAATTCGGACGACTTGCAGGAATGCCTTGGCGAACAAATCCGGACGATACTGGGACAGAATCGCCAAGCCATACAGCGGCTGAAGCCGCATGTAGCCCTCGTTCCGAGCGTAGACAAGCGCCTTAGCCATGAATTGCGGGCGGCTCTGCGCCATTTCGCGGTGGAGCTCGTCGGCTTCGGCCAGCAGCGTCTGCTGATCCGCGTAAAACGTGTTGCCGAACGTATTGGTCACCAGCGTCTGCACGTACTGCTCCTCTACGGAGCGGACATACGCCGGGTAGCCTTCTCTATTGCTTATTGTAGGTCGGATGACCGAAAACAGCTTTTTTGCGAAGCTCACTATGATTACCTCCTTAATAGTAGAGACCAGCGAGGAAAGGACAGGGAAGGTTGACTGCAGGACTCGAACCTGCCGTAAAGCCCGGGCAAATCAAATGGTGCGCGCTAAGTGGCGAAGTAGCCCTCCCCGGCGCCTCGCCGGGTCCTATGTGTTTTTAGTAGAGCGAGGAAAAGTTCAAGAAGGCTTAACGGAGAAGCAGGTTTTGCTCCTTCCGCCCTTATCTTGGACGAAGTAGCCCTCTCGAGCGCCTCGCTCTTGGTAGCGTAGGAATACGGCAGTTGAGGAAAAAGGCGGAAAGGCACATGCTGCTCTACCTACTGAGCTATCCCGCTGCGCGAGAGTTGGATTCGAACCAACGACAGGCCGATTAAAAGTCGAAGTAACCCTTCCATGCGCCTCAACTGCGCTTTACTTCTTGGCCGCGCTTGCAGCCGTTGTTTCATGCTCTTATCTTCGCTCATTTCCACCCGATCGAACATGGCGAAAGTATGACGACGAGCCTTTTTTTGTTTCAGGTCGCGGCAGCAGCCGACTTGCCCCGATAAGGCGTTTTCGTGTATCGATTCGATACGGAAGAAGCCGCGATCGCTTCAGGCTTCACACGAGCCGACAACCCCATCGCCTCGATCCGTCCGACCAAATCCGCGACGAACGCCGAGGTCCGGTTGCGCTTGGCGTCCGTTCCCGCGTCGATGTCGATGAACAGCTTCAGCTCCGCGCCCTGGTAAACGTAAGGCAGGAGGATATCCTCGAGCTCGGCGCGTTTGCTCGCGTCGAAATACGAAGCGATCTCTTGGCTGAGCGTCGTCTCCAGACTAAGCTTCTCCTGAAGAGAACGGATTTCCCGCGGCAGAATGACCTGCCGATAGCAGAACCAAGCGCCTCTGCCCGGTCGGAAAATCACGACGGACGTCACGAACTTCGTATGTCCGGCGTGAACTTGAGCATCCGTGCCTACCATCAGTTGATAGGCCGCGCGCGGATCGGTGAGCATAAAGCTGCGAATACGCGCGAACACGTCGTCCATCGTCAGCTCTTTTTCAGAGACGTTACGGAACGTTTTTTCGTGGATCATAGGGATTTGTCTTCTCTGCATAAGTGTCACCTGTAACGCAAGGTCGGCTTCTTCCTTTCTTTATAAGATTATTTGGCGGGGGCAGCAGGAGTCGAACCTGCATATGCGGTTTTGGAGACCGGTGTTCTCCCTATTGAACTATACCCCCATGGCAGGGTTGGCAGGGCTCGAACCTGCGACCGTCCGATTAACAGTCGGGCGCTCTACCCGCTGAGCTACAACCCTATGGTCGGAACGGCAGGATTCGAACCTGCGGCCTCTTGCTTCCAAGGCAAGCGCTCTAGCCAAGCTGAGCTACGTCCCGATAATGGCGGTCCCAAGGAGGATTGAACTCCTGCTTCCGCGCTGACAACGCGGCGTTCTTCCACTGAACTATGAGACCGTAATGGAGGCGTGGACGGGACTCGAACCCGCACATCCGGACGTGAAAGGCCCGTGTGTTTTTCCTTTTCACCACCACGCCGTGGAGGACAGGAGCGGGTATTCCCCGCCGATCTGTCGGCCGCCGAATCGCGGCAGCCTATCTGATAACGCCTATCCAGGTATGGATGCCCGGGCAGGAATCGAACCTGCGATCGATGATTCAAAGTCATCTGCCTTGCCGCTTGGCTACCGAGCAACAGTTGGGGAGACCAACCAGACTCGAACTGGTACTAACGGATTCACAGTCCGCCGCGTTCGCCCTTTCGCCATGGTCTCCAAAATAAAAAGCTATCCGTTGTCCCCACCTCGCTCCCCCGTTGAACTGAGAAAGAAGGATTCGGAAACCGGATAGCTCGATTCGCACCGCGAGAATGTTCTCGCTATGAGAAGGTAGGGCAGCTCTGCCGGTCATCCGGCAGACGTTGCCTTCCTCTCGCGAATCGGCTATCCTCTGTCTCGATCTCGTGATCCTGATGACGCCAATCTCGTTCATATGGATAAAAATTGTTTTTCACGGTGCTCGCCTCTTTTCTAAAATGGATTGTTGTTGCTATATGTACTTTGTAGGGGCCAAGCCTATTAAAAAAAGACCCCTGTCGCCTTCGTCTTCTCCTATGCTTAGGCTTGTGCCCCATAGAAAAAGACTACCGGCCTCGGCAGTCTTTACAAGAACGCTATGTATGCGATCGCGAACGGAGTCAGGCTGTTGAATACAGCCGGTCAGCCGCAACGGATCTTCTGCGCTTGTAAAGAAGGCCTCTATGAAATGGAATGCAGGAATCATGCGTCTCAAGCCATTGCTCATGGAACTGTTCCGCATAGACTGCCGGTTGGTTTGCCCAATCGTGTCGATTCATCGCTTGCATGGTCCTGCACTCCTTTCTAGATTCAAGATTTGTTCGTAATCCTAACATCTCATCTTTAACCATGTCAACCATTCATTTCTTAAAATGCAGAGGAAAAAGTTGGGAAAGGTATTCACCACGCTTCCGTCGCAGCTTTCTGCGAGGGAGGCGGATTGGATTCGAACCAATTTACACCACCGAAGTAACCCTTCCAGGCGCCTCTGCAACCGCGAGTCCGCTGCCTTGCGGCCTCGGCTTCACAATCTGATTTTCGCCGATAATCGGGGTCTCGAACAGGGCGAAAGTATGGCAAACCTAGAAAATGATTCATTTTCGCCGTTGAGGCCAACACAAAAACAGCCGCGATCCGGCGAATTGCCGAATCAGGGCTGCTTCGTTTGTGCTGCGATTGGTGCTAGTAGGCAAGCGTAAACAGTCCGTTAATATGGCTCAAATAGCGGGCGTTGCTCGCTTTTTTCATCAGGGAAGCCGGAAGTCCGCGCAGCTCGATGCCCGTCTCGCCGACGGAGCCGATGCCGTCTTTCCGCCCCAGACTGGCCAGCGTACCGGAGAATACCGGTTGGAAGCTGTCCATCTTCATTCCTTTGAAAGCCGCGGCGATGTTGGCACCGACAAGCTCACCCATCTGCCAGGCCAACTGCGCGGTTGGCGGGTAAGGACGGCCCTCTGGCCCGAAGACGACCGCACAGTCGCCCGCCAGGAAGACGTCGGGATGGGACGTGGATTGCAACGCTTCAGTGACGGTTGCGCGGCCGCGATTGACTTCGATGCCGCAATTGGCGACGAGCGAGTTGCCTTGAACGCCGCCGGTCCAAACCAACGTGTTTGTATCGATCGTCCGGCCATCCTTCAAGGTTACCGTCTGGCCTTTCACTTCGGTGATCGGAAGGCTCGTCAGGAATTCCACGCCGCGCTTCTCCAAGCTGGTCACGGCCCGTTGAATGAGCTCCGGCGAGAACATCGGCAGAATAGTCGGCATCGCTTCGACCAGGTATAGCGAAATATCCGTAAAATCAACGCCGTTCTGGCGGCAGATGGCCGGCAGCTCGTCGGCCAGTTCGCCTACTAGCTCCACGCCGGTCAGACCGCCCCCTCCGATGACGAACGTCGCGTCCGCTCTGTTTTTCGACTGGGCATACGCCTTGATCCGTTCCTTCACATGGACAAAAATGCGATTCGCATCCGACACCGATTTCAGGATGAGACTATTCTCTTGCAGCCCCGGAATGCCGAAATAGTTCGTTTCGCTTCCCAGAGCAAGCACCAACGCATCGTAACGATAGGAGGAGCCGTTCGTCAACGCCACCTTCTTGCCTTCGACGTCGATCGATTGTACTTCCCCTACCGCGATATTGACTTGTTTGCCCTTAAGCAATTTCTCCAGGGGAAGAGCTACCGCTTTCTCCGACACGTTGCCTGCGGCCAGCCGATGCAGCTCCGTAATAATCTGATGCGTGCCTGCGCGGTTGACGACCGTAATGTTCGCCTCGCCGACCGTCAAATGCGCTCTTGCCGACAGGGCGCTAAGCAAGCCGCCGTAGCCGCCCCCGAGAATCAAAATTTCTTTGCTCATCTATAGTCCTCCGTTCTTCGCCTGTGTGTGGGTCGTCTTAGTTCTGACCTTGTTTTCTCTCGCCCAGGATGTTCAGATAAGCTTGGCTGAAGCGAAGCATTCTTTGCAACTCCGGATCCTTCAGCAGCTTCAACATGCCGAATACTCCGATCGTTTCGTTGCTGGTGTCCGCTCTGTCGCTCGCTTCGATTGCCGCGGACGCGTATTCCTTTACTTTCTCGCCCAACGGCTTGGCGACTTCCTGAATGCCGCCGACGATATCCTGAATCAGCACGCGATCCGCGGCCACCTTCTGGGCGACATCGTAAATATTCGTCAGCACGGACATCATCTCGGCCAACTTCGGCAATTGATCCACCAAGACGGTAATCGCTTGCTGCACTTCCGGTTTCATCAATTGATCCAGCACATCCAACTTGGCAGCCGCTTCGGATACGGCCGTCTCCCGCTCGACATTCGCTACAGTCGCTTCGGACATTCTGTTTCCTCCCCTAGGTGATGTCATAAATCCTAATTCAAGCATTAATTGTGAATTAAATCACATTTATATCTATATTTTATCTCATTAACGACATTTCGTATAGGTAATCCGGCGGAACCCTGAAGATAAAATATGCGGGCGATGAACGCGGCGCATTTCTATTAACCTTCAGGCTTGCGCTTCAACAGCTGTGTCTGTGCCTTCACCGATAGCGGAATACTCACGTCCCCCTCCAGTAACGTAACCTTAACTACTCGTAAGCTTCTATCTAAAGATGTAATTTTCCGCGTGTTCACGACGGTCCCCCGATCCGTTTTCCGTTACGCAAATACGTACCAGGGCACAAATTATTATATGGTACGTTTTTGCGTATAGTCAATGAGAAGTTGGAGTGAGGCACTTGGCCAAAAAAGTGGTTGTCAAAATATCCGATTTAATCAAACAACGCGGAATATCCTTGAGGGAGCTTTCACGCTTGTCCGATGTTCGTCACGCCGCCTTAAGCGAGCTTGCCAACGGCAAACGCGCCAACATCAACTTCTCCCATATTGAAAAAATCGCCGATGCTCTGAGCATCAGCGACATTCGGGAGATTATTGATTTCGTTGAGGTAGATGATTTCGAACACGGATAACTCGGCGATTTTCGGAATCCTAATAATCCTCCCTAATCAAAAGATTCCGGTACGGATACTTGCTGAACTTATAATCAAACAACAAAGCAAACCCCGAGCTTTCAATCGAAACCGACTTCAAAGCAGGAGTACGGACGTACAAGCGGATCATCCGAGCTACGACTCTGGCATCCCGCCGACGGATAGCTCTGGCTAGCGCCAGAGCAAAAGTACGGCAGCTAGCGAGCTTACGATACAGAGGCAGCACGCTGCGAGCGATGGAGCGGTGTGCCCGCGTCTCGAAGAAAAATCGGACGGAGCCGGGAGGAATTGTCGTTCCGTTCGTGAAATGAACGCCGGACCGGGGAAACGGAAACGTGATGAAATAGCCTATACCATTAGTGCCGAGCTCATCCCCAAGGGATGGCGATACTAGCCGCAGCAGCTTCTGCATACGCTCCAGATCGCCTGACTTCACCACCTTGCTCCACTCGGCGGCATATGCGGGACGATTAGCAATTGCTTTATAGAAAGGCAGCATCGCTTTGGATACGCTGATCAAGACGTCCGCCGTTATCCACCGCTTTGGCTTAACCCTTTTAACCATAGAAGCACCTCACAGATGGATGTCTTCCTCCATTCTATGAACGATTGCCTATACACGCTTGGGCTGTGCCGCTGCTTCTCGATCCCTCCTGATTTTTCAAGAACGACAAAAAACACCGCGCATGCAGAATTAAGCTGCGTACGCGGTGCTTCCACGACTGATTCGTTTCCAATATTTCGCACACAAGATCATACTTTAAGCTGGTTAGGGCTCGTATTCTCTATCGTTGCAAGCATTTTTTCACTTCTCACCATTTCGGCTTTGCATTGGGGACAGATGGGAACGATGGAAAACGTGAAATTATCTCTCATCCAGCCCTTGCAGTTCTCTCCGGCGCACATCCAAATGGCGGTGATCTCTTCCGGCAGCTCTTCCAACGGTCTTTTCCGAGAATAATACAAGTACATTCCCACTTTCTATTTTGAAATGGATGCCGCGGTAAAGAAAGTGCCCCAAACCTTGGTTCGGGGCACGTTCTTATTTACAGCTTGACGACATTCTCGGCTTGCGGGCCGCGGTTGCCTTGAACGATGTTGAATTCGACTCGTTGACCTTCGTCCAATGCTTTGTAGCCGTCGCCGACGATTGCGCTGAAATGAACGAATACGTCGTTGCCGCCTTCAACTTCGATAAAGCCGAAGCCCTTGTCTGCGTTAAACCATTTTACTGTTCCGGATTCCATACTGATTACCACCTTAATAGTATTTACATGATCTTCTTATTCGATTAAAAATAAAAAATTCACATATCGTACAAGGTTATTAACATAAAAGAATAACCCTCTACGTTATGTGAATTAGGTCATACGTTCTATAGAGCTATTATACCCCATCTCCTTACAAATAGCCAGCATCAATGTGATTCACTCAAAATTCCATTTCCCCCACCTTCCGTAATTGCTACAATGAAACTTATATGGAAAACGGAGAGAACGGAGGAAACGTGGATGGCTCGGGAAAGCTTCGACAAAGAGGTGCAGTTTCTCAGGCTGCTGGCGTTAGCGGGCGGCGCGTATAACCGGCAGCAGTTCGCCTCCCGCCTGGGGATTTCCGTTCATACGTACGACAAAACGCTTCGCTATCTCAAGGACATGAGAACATCCCTGCAGCCTCTCTCCGCGGCTCAGGAGTCCGACCTCGCGGAGGGACTGCGTTACAATCATTACGAATCGGCGGACCCGCTGCTTCTGTTCCTGTTCCGTGCCAAGTCGCTTAAGGAGTCGGAAAGCGTGCGGCTTTCCTTGACGATCACCCTTCTGCAGGATCGGGAGCTAACCGCCAAGGAACTCCTGGATGCATGCAGCGACAGTATGCCTCTGGACTTTCCTTGCCCCGACGAGAAAACGATTCGAGGAGACCTGAAGTATCTGGAAGAGGTCGGCGTCATTACGCGTTGCGAAGGCGGGCGCCCCTACCGGTACCGGGCATCCAACGACTTAATCGATTGCCTGTCCGACGAAGAACTGCTCGACCTGTACGACTACGTCGATGTCATGGCCAACACTCAGGCGCCGGCCGTACAGGGCTATCTGCTCCGCGATACGCTTAAGAAGGCGCTCGGCCGACGAGGATTCGCCCCGGAAGCGGCCGAAACCCATCTGTACAAGTACCACTACCATTCCCGCATTCTCGACGAGGCGCATCTGCATTCGATTTTCCAAGCGATCCGGGAACGGAGACAGCTGCACTTTCTCTACCTGTCGCCCAAGAAGGGGAAAAACTACGCCTCGAAAAATACGAATCCTCTGTTCGAGCGCGAGTCAGAAGGCAGCGACGAAACTACTCTTCCGCTGCTCGTCATCTACGATCACCAATACGGACGATGGTATCTGATCGGCCATAGCGCGAAGCTCGGCATGATGAAGTACCGCATGGAGGGCATTACGCAGATCGAGACGGGGGATGCGGTGCCGGAAACGGACTTCGTCGAAAGACTCGAACGTGCGCAGGCACAGCTTAAGCGAAGCTGGGTCACGGATACGCTGCGGCCGGTGAAGGTCGTGGCCCGCTTCTACAACCCCGATCGCTCCGGAGCCAACTTCGTTCGGGACAGAGTGGAGGCGCAGGGCCAGTGGGGCACTATTCGCGAGGAGTCCGAGTCGACTTTTCTCTATGAGATAACGGTTAACGGCATTTACGAAATTAAACCGTGGCTCAGAAGCTTCGGGTCGAGCTGCGAAGTGCTGGAGCCGGCCTGGCTTCGCAAGGAGCTGGGCGCGGAATGGGAGGAGATCCGGGAGTATTATGAATCCTTTCGAGAAAATATTTAACTACCAGATCATTTCGCGGCTGGACGAATCGAACGCCATTGCTTTGACTTCGCAGGAACGGGCCTGGCTCCGGACGGCGCTGGTGCACGACTCCTCGGCCGACGCGTTCACTCCGGAGACGCTGGGTAAGCTAAGGCAGCTCCTGCAAGACGAATCCGGCACCGACCACCGCATGATCGTCGAGAAGGCCAAAAACGCCGAACGCCAAGTCTACCACCCACTCCTGCGCACGCTGAGACGGCTGATCATGCAAAATAAGGGCATGCTGCTCACCTCGCGGATCAAGCACGGAGGAATGAAGGCGAACCAGCCCGGACTCCCCGTTAAGCTCGAATACAGCATGGTCAAGAGGGAGTGGTACCTGCTCTGGTACAGTACGCGGGGTCGTGCCTTCATGGCGACCAAGCTGCAGAGCATCGTCTCGATCGAGGAAACCATTCTTCCTCCCGAGCGGGTTGAGGAGCTGAGAGGGCGAGTGTCTGCCCTGCTGGAAGAACGAAGGAGGCAGGCGGTCATCGAGGTTGTTCGCACCTATAGCGGCGAGCTGTCGCGAATTCTGTACGCATTCTCGTGCTTCGATAAGTCGGTTAGCTATGACGAGAAAGAAAATCTGTATCGCATTCATGTCACTTACCTGGCCGACGAAGGCGAGTTTCTGCTGTCCAAAATCCGGTTTCTTGGCCTTCGGGTGAAAATCGTGGAAGGCGACGAGCTGCGCAGGAGGATGCTGGAGTCGGCGGAGAAAGCATTGGCAAGGTACGGGAACGAAGCTCATCGCGCAGAACAGACAGAAAAGCCGGCCTTATGAGGCCGGCTTCCTTCTACTTCCGAGCAATGCGCGATTGCAGCTTCGCTTCGACTTGAGCGAACGTCATCCGGTCCAGACCATCGACGAGGATGTCCGCTTCCGAGAAGTCCATCTGCGCCGTCACCGGGTTCGGGACGGCCAGACCCCACAGGCCGGCGGCTTTCGCGGCGCGAAGTCCGTTCATCGAATCCTCTATGGCGATCGCTTCGTCCGGCTTGACTCCCAGCGCCTCCGCGGCAAGAATGTATAGCTCCGGGTCCGGCTTGACCCGTTTTACGTCGTCGGAGGAGCGAACGACTTCGAAATAACCTCGGATTCCCTGTCTGGTAAGATGGTCTTCTATCCAAGCGAGGTCCGAGCTGGAGGCAAGACCGATTTTCCAACCGAGGCCGCGCGCCTCTTCCAACCGATCCAGCACGCCCGGACGGAGGGACGCGCTCTGCAGCCGCTCGACGTGCCTCTCCCGGAATAGCTTGTGCAGTTCATCCTTGTCCAACGATTTCCCCGTTCTGCTCTGAAGGTCCGCATAAGGATCGAACCCCCCGTGCGTTCCGATGCATACGGCCCAAGTCTCCAGCGCCAGCTCCTGCCCATGGTCCGAGTAGATGCTGCAGATGGACTCGTAAGCGCTAGTCTCGGTATCCATCAACGTCCCGTCAAAATCGAACACGACCGCTCTCAATGCCACTTTGCTCCCACACTCCCATTTCTCTATTTTGCGTTTACGCTTCTATTGTACCTGAAGTTGGAGCTTTGCGCCCGCTGGGTGGGAGCCGCAGAACGCGAAAAATCGGGGGCTCCCTATAGGGAAGCTCCCCGATGGTCGTTTGGATGACGGTTATTTTGCCAGCGCCCCTTCACCCGTTGTCGGGTTTTTCGGCTTGCGGTGGAAGAGACGGTCGGCGCCTTTGTGGATGAGCGGGAGCACGTAGCGGTCAAGTCCGAAGCGTCCTGCGTTCGTTCCGGCGACGAC
>NZ_JBEPYQ010000076.1:0-34298 GCF_041641335.1 Cohnella sp.
CTTCCCCCCTGCGGGGAGTTCGACTTTGCTTTTACGGGGCCGGCTCGATGGCGGAAGCGATTTTGCGCGGCCTGGTCGAGCCCAAGCTGGCCGAACCGGGCAGCATCTCCGTCATGAACCGGCAGAACGCCGACCGCCTGCGGGAGCTGTCCTCCCGCTACGGCGTCGTTCCCGCCGATACGGACGACAAGAAGAACGAGGCGCTGACGTCCGCGGACGTCGTCGTTCTCGGAATGAAACCTAAGGATGCCGCTACAGCGATCAAGGCGCTTAAGCCGTTGCTCCGTCCGGAGCAGCTCGTCGTATCGCTCATTGCCGGCTTGTCTATCTCTACTATCCACCAGTTGCTCGGCCGCGAGCAGCCGGTCGTCCGCACGATGCCGAATACGTCCAGCACGATCGGCCTCGGCGCGACGGGCATCAGTTTCTCCGCAGGCGTATCCGCGGAGCGCCGCGAACTGGCGCTGGCCATGTTCGGCGCCATCGGCATGACCGCCGTCGTCGAGGAGCCGCTGATCGAAGCGGTCAACGGCGTGTCCGGCAGCGGCCCGGCTTACGTCTACTATCTGATGGAAGCGATGATCGATGCCGGAGTGAAGCTCGGCTTAACGCCGGAAGCGGCCAAAGCCCTTACCGTCCAGACGGTTCGCGGCGCCGCCGAAATGGTGCTGTCCACCGGGGAAAATCCGGACGAGCTGCGCCGCAAGGTCACATCCCCGAACGGAACGACCCAGGCGGCCATCGAGACGATGGACCGGTTCGACTTCCGGGAAGGCATGAACCAGGCCATCCTCCGCTGCGCGGAAAGAGCCCGCGAAATGGGCGAGGCCATCCGCGAAGAAGCCGTCAAATCCTGATCCGCAAGCATAGAAGAGGTTGTTCCATAAGAAGATTCGCAAGGAAAGAAGGTTATCATCGAAATGAATTCCTCTGCCTATAGCCATGCCACTTACCGGCTGTACGACGACAAGGCCGATTTCGCCAAAAAGGCGCAGGGCACCGCCGTCGGCCTCACCGTAGGAAGCTGGACCGAGCTGCCGGAGGCGGCCAAGGAGCAGATGCAGAAGCATCTTGGCCAAGTCGTGTCCGTAGAGGCGCACGAGCCCGAAGGCGCGCAGCCGGGCGAACGCTATGCCGATATTACGATCGCTTACCCGGACGCCAATTTCAGCCGGGACATTCCCGCCTTCCTGGTCACCGCGTTCGGCAAGCTGTCGATGGACGGCCGCATCAAGCTGATCGACATCGCGCCGTCCTCCGACTTCCTGAGCGCGTTCCCCGGGCCGAAATTCGGCGTCCAAGGCGTGCGCGACTTGCTCGGCGTTCACGACCGGCCGCTCGTCATGAGCATCTTCAAATCCGTCATCGGCCACGATCTGGCGAATCTCCGCGAGCAGTTCCTCCAGCAGGCGCTCGGCGGCGTCGACCTGATCAAGGACGACGAAATTTTGTTCGAGAACCCGCTGACCCCGTTGGAGCGGCGCGTCGAGGCAAGCGTCTCCGCCGCCAAGGAAGCGGAGCAGGCAACCGGACAGAAGCTCATCTACTTCGCGAACTTAACCGGATCGACGTTCGAACTGAAAGCAAACGCTAAGCGGGCAATTGAGGCGGGAGCCACAGGCCTCCTGTTCAACGTGCTCGCCTACGGCTTCGATGCGCTCGCCGAGCTGGCCAAGGACCCGGACATCAACGTCCCGATCGCCGCCCATCCGGCGATGGCCGGAGCGTTCTACCCTTCGCCGCACTACGGCATCTCGGCGCCCGTGCTGCTCGGCAAGCTGATGCGGATCGCCGGCGCGGATCTGTCGCTCTTCCCTTCCCCTTACGGCTCGGTCGTGATGCCGAAGGCGGAAAACCTCGCGGTCATGGAGGCGCTGCTTGCGCCCGAGCTGCCGCAGAAGCCGTCGTTCCCGGTACCGTCCGCAGGCATCCATCCGGGCCTCGTGCCGCTCATTATGGGCGACTTCGGACCTGAGGTCGTCGTGAACGCGGGCGGCGGCGTGCACGGTCATCCCGGAGGCGCGGCTGCCGGAGGACGCGCGTTCCGTCAGGCGGTAGACGCAACCCGATCGGGCGTCCCACTGGAAAAATATGCTGAAAATCACGAAGAACTGCGCATCGCGATCGAACGGTGGGGGGTACGCACATCTTGAGCGGCACGACAGCTAAGTTTCCGCGCCAACCGGTATTGTTCTGCGACTTCGACGGCACGATCACGCTCAGCGACAACATCATTGCCGTCATGAAGCATTTTAACCCGACAGGTTGGGATTCGATCGTTCAGGAAATCATTGCCGACACGAAGTCCGTCAAGCAAGGCGTCGGCGAGATGTTCGCGCTCCTCCCTTCTTCCATGAAAGACGAGGTCAGAGACTACATCTTGGCGAGCGCGGGCATCCGTCCGGGCTTTGCCGAGCTGCTGGACTGGTGCAAGGCCCACGACGTGCCGTTCTACGTCACGAGCGGCGGCATCGACTTTTTTGTCCATCCGCTGCTGGCGCCGTTCGGCATTCCGGCCGACCATATTTACTGCAACGGCAGCGACTTCAGCGGGGACCGCATCCGGATCACGTGGCCGCACGACTGCGACGACCATTGCGACAACCGCGGCCGCTGCGGCATGTGCAAAACCGCGGTCATCCGCAGCTTCCCGGCGGATACCCACTATCGCATTCTGATCGGGGACAGCGTCACCGATTTTCCCGGAGCGAAGATCGCCGACCTCGTCTTCTCCCGCTCCCATCTGACGGACAAGTGCCAAGAGCTCGGGCTTCCGCACCTCCCGTTCGAGACGTTCCACGACGTCATTCATCATCTTGAACAAGGGGGCTTGCGCTCATGAGCTTTGCGGACATTACGACCGAAGAGAAGCGCCGGGTGCTCGGCGAGTTTACCGAAGTAAAAGCGGAGTTCGCCTCGCGCGGCTGGTTCGCCGGCACGGGCGGCAATCTGTCGATGCGGATCGGCCCCTACTCGCCCGACCGCTTCTATTTCGCCGTTACGGCCAGCGGCAAGGACAAGACGCGCTCGACGCCGGAGGACTTTCTGTTCGTCGACCAGGACGGCAAGCCGTGCGAGGCGACGACGCTCAAGCCTTCCGCCGAGACGTCGCTGCACCGCGAAATTTACCGCCTGACTGGCGCAGGCGCCATTTTCCATATTCATAGCGTGTTCAACAACATCGTCTCCGAGTGGTTCTGGGAACGCCGCGCCGTGCCGATTCAAGGCGTAGAGCTGATCAAAGCGTTCAACATCTGGGAGGAAGACGCGCGCATCGACGTGCCGATCCTGACCAACTACGCCGACGTGCCGCGCATCGTCCCGGAAATTACCGAACGGCTCGATCCGCGCGTACCCGGCCTGCTGATCCGTAAGCACGGCGTATGCGCCTGGGGCAAAGACGCCTTCGAGGCGAAAAAGCATCTGGAGGCGTTCGAGTTTCTGTTCGAGTACGTGTATCGTTGGGAGCTTCTGAACGGCCGCAAGGGCTGACTTCGAATTTGAATGCGGCAGCGCATGAAAAAACGCCTTCGGCGTCCTCTGGACGATGAATGCGTTTTGTCGGAGACGATTCAGATAAAAAAAATCCGCTTCCTCGTCTGCAATCAGCAAATGGGGAAGCGGATTTTTTTAAGAACGGCGTCGCCCCGGACTTCAGCGCCCGCCGCGAAACTTCTGCGCATGATCGCGGGCTTCGTCGACGTTCGTGACGCGGTTGCGGCTCCATTCGAGCAGAATCCGGTCGATGTAGCGGAAGCTCAGCTTGCCCGCGAACACCGATTCCTTCAGCGCGAAGCGGATCAGATCGTCCGGATACTGGTCCTGGTCGAGCCAGCCGTTCATAATTTCGTATTCCGTCGGCGTCAGCGGGCGTCCGAACTCCTGCTCGAACAGCGAGAACAGGCTGCCCGTCACCGGCGACAGCGCCGGCCGCACGGCGGCGCGATCGGCGGCCTCGGCCGTCTCGTCGGGCCGTCCCGCCCGCATCGGCAGCTCTCCTGCCGACAGCAGAGCCCCGATTTCGTAAAACAGCCCCGACAGATTATATCGCTCCGATTGAACGCCGCTCGCCGGATCGAACACTTCGTCGATCTCGACGAAGCCGAGCTTCATCAGCTTCTGCAGCGCCTGCCCCACGACCGACGGCGAGCAGCCCAATCTCTCCTGAAGCTCCTCGATTGTCGGAAATTCGTTTTGTTCCAGCTGGCGGTACGCGATCAGATGCATGAGCAGCATCGCTTCCGTATCGCTCAGCTTAAGCGCCCTGTAGGTTCGAAGCAAAGCGTACGGGATGCTGACGGCTCCGTCCATATATGCCTCCGCCATTCCCTTGGCCAAAGAACTGCGATCGTTCATCCCCCGGTTTCATCCCCTGTCTGCTCTTCGACATGTCTATGGTTCAACGTATATCGTTCGTTTACGGATAGAGCCGGTACAGCGTGCGCGGGAAAGCGATCGTCTCCCGGACGTGATCCAGGCCGCATATCCACGCAACGACCCGCTCGAGTCCGAGCCCGAAGCCCGAATGCGGCACCGTTCCGTACTTGCGCAGATCCAAGTACCAGCCGTAGGCTTCTTCCGTCAGCTCGTGCTCGGCGAATCGCTCCGCCAACAGCTCCGGATCGTCGATCCGCTGCGAGCCCCCGATAATTTCTCCGTAGCCTTCCGGCGCGATCATGTCCGCGCACAGGACGACCTCCGGGCGATTCGGGTCCGGCTTCATGTAGAACGCCTTAAAGCTCGCCGGATAATGGGTGATGAATACCGGTCGATCGAACCTCTCGGCGATCGCCGTCTCGTGAGGCGCGCCGAAATCTTCTCCCCAAGGCAGATCCATGCCGATTTCCTTGAGCAGCTCGAGCGCTTTGTCGTACGTAATGCGAGGGAACGGCGGCTTTACCCGTTCGAGCGCGGCTACGTCGCGTTCCAGCACGTTCAGCTCGGCCTTGCAGTTGCCTAACACCCGCTCCACGATATGGCCGATGAACTGCTCCTGCACGTTCAAGTTCTCTTCATGATCGACGAAAGCCATCTCCGGCTCGATCATCCAAAACTCGATCAGATGGCGACGGGTTTTGGATTTCTCCGCCCGGAACGTCGGTCCGAATGAGTACACTTTGCCGAGCGCCATCGCCGCCGCTTCCATGTAGAGCTGGCCGCTTTGCGTCAAATAGGCGTCCTCGTCGAAATATTTCGTATGGAACAGGTTCGTCGTACCTTCGCACGAAGACGGCGTCAGCACCGGCGGATCGACGAGCGTAAAGCCGCGCTCGTCGAAAAACTGCTGTATCGCCGAGATGATTTGCGCGCGAATGCGCATAATGGCGCGTTGACGCGGCGCGCGCAGCCACAGATGGCGATGATCCATCAGGAAGTCGACCCCGTGCTCCTTCGGCGTGATCGGATAATCCTTGGCGATCTGGATTATCTCGATGCCCGTTACCGCCAGCTCGAAGCCGGACGGGCTGCGCGGCTCTTCCCGCACGAGACCCGTCACGTAGAACGAGCTCTCCTGCGTCAGTTGGCCCGCGCGTTCCCATACTTCCTCGGGCACTTCCGCTTTGACCAGCACGCCTTGAATGAAGCCCATGCCGTCGCGAATTTGCAGAAACTGAATTTTACCGCTGGAACGCTTGCGCGTCAGCCAGCCCCCGAACGTTACCGTCTGACCGACATAGCTGCCGATCGTCTTCAAATCTACACGTCCCATGGACACAGCCCCTTTCCGATGCTCAATATGCAACGGCCTTATCTTATCGGCCGCCTGCTTTGTTTTTGACAAGCCGGAACGTATCCCGCGCGATCAGCAGTTCCTCGTTCGTCGGAACGACCAGCACGCTGATCCCGGAATCGTCGGTCGTAATTCTGCGCGGCTCCGAAGAGCGAATCGCGTTCCTCTCCTCGTCCAGCCGCACGCCGAAGAACGTCAACCGCTCGCAGACCGCTTTGCGCAGAACGTCCGAGTTCTCCCCGACGCCCGCGGTGAAGATGATCGCATCGGCCCCGTCCATCGCCGCGACGTACGCGCCGATATATTTGCGAATCCGGTAAGCGTACATGTCGAACGCCAGCTTCGCTTTCTCGTTGCCTTCGTTCATCGCCTCGACAACCTCGCGCATGTCGCTGCTGACGCCCGAGACCGCGATCAGCCCGCTGTGCTTGTTCAGCATCGAGCTGACCTCGTTCAGCGTCAACTCTTCCTTATTGATCGTATACGGCACGACGGCAGGGTCCAGATCCCCGCTGCGCGTCCCCATCATCAGCCCTTCCAGCGGCGTCATGCCCATGCTCGTGTCGTACGACTTGCCGTTAAGAATCGCCGTGCAGCTCGCTCCGTTGCCGATGTGGCACGTGATCAGCTTGAGCTGTTCGAGCGGTTTGCCCAGAAACTCCGCCGCGCGCTGGCTGACATAGTCGTGCGACGTGCCGTGGAAGCCGTAGCGGCGGATTTTGTGCTTGCGGTACAGTACCGTCGGAATCGCGTACAAGTACGAGATCGGCGGCATCGTCTGATGGAAGGCGGTATCGAACACAACCGCCTGCGGCACGCTCGGCAAGTTGTCATCGACCGCCGTGATGCCCATCATGTGCGCCGGATTGTGCAGCGGAGCCAGGTCGAACAACCTGCGGATTTCCAGCTTGACGCTATGGTCGACGAGCACCGACTCGCTGAACGATTCGCCCCCGTGCACGACCCGGTGGCCGACCGCCTGAATGTCCAAGATGTTCCGCAGCACGCCGAACTTCCGGTGCGTGAGCATGTCGAGCACCTTCTTGATCGCCGTCGTATGATCGAGAATTTCGCTTACTTCCCGCACTTCCGGCTGATGGGTGACCTCGTGCGTCAGGATCGAGGAATCCATCCCGATCCGCTCGACCCGTCCCGTGGCCATGGCGGTTTCCGTCTTCATGTCGTACAGCTGGTATTTGAGCGAGGAGCTCCCCGCGTTAATGACGAGAATGTTCATGACAACCGTTCACCGTCCTTGTCGTACTTGAAAAATCCGATTCCCGTCTTGATGCCGAGCTGGCCGGCCCGTACCTTCTTCTTCAGCAGAAACGACGGCCGGTATTTCAGTTCCCCGTATTCCCGGAACATGCGTTCGAGGGCGGCCAGCACGGAATCGAGCCCGAACCGGTCCGCCATCTCCAGCGGCCCGTGCTCGAAGCTGTAGCCCATGCTCATCGCATCGTCGATGTCTTCGGGAGAAGCCACCCCTTCTTCGAGCAGATGAAGCGCTTCATTGATGAGCAGGCAGATCAGTCTCGTCGTCACGTATCCGGGAGACTCGTACACCATGACGCCTTTTTTCGACAGGACGTGGTCGATGAACGATTTCGTCTTGCCGAACGTCTCGTCGGAAGTTTGCAGCCCCCGAATGATTTCGACGACATCGATGCGGAAGGCCGGGTAGACGAAATGCATGCCGATGACCCGTCCCGGATATTTGCTGACCCCCGCAAGCTCGGTCAAGCTCAACGTCGACGTATTGCTCGCCACGATCGCATCCGAAGCCAGAATGTCGTCGAGCTGCCGAATGACTTCTTTTTTACTGTCCAGCTCTTCGCTGATCGTCTCGATGACAAGATCGCATTTCGCCAGATCGTGCAGCGAAGCTTCCATATGTATTCGGCTAAGCGTCAGCTTCTTCTCCGCCGCCGTGATGGCCCATCTCTCGAGCTGACGATCCAAGCTGAGCTCCAGCATTTCCCTTGCCTGCTGAAGCTTCTCCGGCGTTTTCTCCACCAGATGCACGTCCAACCCTTTTACCGCGAGCATCTCGGCAATGCTCTGCCCCATCGTTCCCGCGCCTACTACGCCAACGACTCTAAACATAGGTCTGTTCCCTCCAACCCGATTGCTGCGATGAATTTCGCGCTCTATACAAGAATAAGATGATCGCACCCGTTCCGCATTGAAAAATCTCACATTGCGGAACATTTTATCGGGTACTCTCATCTTATCATATCACCATTATCGTGACGAATCAGCGAACCATTCTCCGAACCACTTTTTCCAGTTTTCCACGTATTGCTCCTGAATCGCCCACTGCACCATCACGACCGATTCGTTCGCGGCGAGGTCGATCGTGACCGGGGTTCTCTCCGACTCCGGCAGCCTGTACGGCACGAGCTGAATCCGATCGTCCGAGACGATGACCGCGACGTCTCCGTCCTGGGAAGTGAAGGCGTCGACCGCATCGGGTTCGATGAGCGTCACTTCGGACCAATCGAGCGCCAGAGGGACGTCTTTGACCACTTTCGTTTTTTCCAATCGGACGTCGACCGTCGGCCATCGACGGATCTCCTCGGCGTCGTACACTCCGGAGACTTTAAGGGCCTCTTTCGCCACCCAGGCGTTGTTCTCCCGCACGACAGCCCAGCGATTGACCTGCGCGGCCGGATCGTCGATGCCCAGCGCTTCGTTCAGCGAGACGTTCTCCATGCTCAGCGCGTCGAGATTGGCGGCCCGATTGGCCGGTTTCAGCGTCTGCAGCAGGTTGACGACGACGTCGCTCTGCCCGACGGTACGTCCTTGCGTGTCCACGTTCGTCGTCTGTAGAATCGAGACGTAACGATCTCCCGCATAGAGTAGTTTCTCCGTTCTTTTCAACCTAGATGCGTCCTTATCTCCCTTATATTCGGGCGCGATCGACTTGACGCCCTTCAGATGGGCGACCAGCTGTTGATCGCCTTTGCCGAGCGGATCGTCCACAGCTTCGATCTGCCAGAAATCTTGCCCGTAAGGCATCCAAATGCCTTCACCGCTGCCGATCTCCTTCAGACGATCGTTCTCCGGAGCGACCACGACCGTCCGGTAGCTGCTCCGCATATCCGTCTCGTCCTTGCGCAGCCCGATAACGACAGCCGAATGGGGAAGCTTGTTCGTTTCGTCTTCCTCGTCGGAGACGGCGGCGCTCGAAGCTTGCTCCGTCGGAATCGCCAACTCCTCGCCCTTCCGCTCGGCTCCGAAGCCGTCCCATCCCCAGAGCGCGACAGTGACGATGGCGATCAAGAGGAACGAGGCGCCGACAACGCTCAGTCTGAGAAACGAAGGACGCTTGGCTCGCCGCCTTGGATTGTCCAGATTTTCATTGATTTTCCTTCGCAGATTCTCGTCGAACCCGTTTCGGGAAAACGGACCGCTTCTTAGCTGCTCGAATAAATCTTTGTCATCCACCGCGGTTCGCCTCCTTCATTTTCGAAAGTTTCTGACGGGCGTGGAACATGCGCGACTTCACGGTTCCTTCCGTCACGTCCAGAATTTGCGCGATCTCCTTCAAGGACATCTGATGATGAGCGTATAAAATGATAACCTCCCTGTATTTCTTGGGCAGTTCGAGCACCATCGCCCACATGTCGTTCACGGCCGATTTCTCCATCACGTCCTGCTCCACGGAATGCCGCTGCCCGTAATCCTCGACGAAGTCGGACAGCGTCACCTTGCGGAAGAATGCGGATCTCTGAAAATCGATCGCGGTGTTGCGGGTAATGGTCAGCAGCCAAGTTTTGACCGAGGCGTCCCGACGAAACGCGTGCATATTGCGGAATACTTTAATGAACACTTCCTGCGTGATGTCGTCGGCGAGGTCCCATTTGCGTGTAATGCTGTAGGCGTAATTCCAGACTTCCTTGCCGTAGGCCGTCATCAGTTCGTTCAGCAATCCTTTGTTGTCGTCGCTCTCAACCATATATTTAAGGAAATCGAAATTGCGTTGGGACTCCAATCTTGCCACCTCTAATCCGTTAGACGATTCATAAACGCACTTGGTTCAATGCTATCACATTTTTAATTCGATTTCCTTCCCCCGGACGACAAATCAACCTAAAATTCCATTAAAAACACGGCTCCGACAGTCGGCCCGCTTGAGGCGGTCCTGCCGCTATGTAACGCGAAAAGACCACCCGGCACGTGCCGCAGCAGTCTTCTCGCTCATCAAGCCGCTTCGTGGGACAGAATGTCCCGCAATTGCTTGCCGGACAGCGTCTCCTCGCTGATCAGATGGTTCAGCAGCAGCTTGAAAGACGCCTTGCGCCGGTCAAGCAACTCTCTCGTCTTGTCCGTCAGTCCGCCAAGAATGGAGGCGTTCTCCGCCGACCACTGCTCTTGCGTCAGCGCCTGCGGGTGAACGATGCCGAGCTCCGACATGCCCGACTCGATCATCGTGCGGACGATCGACGTCGCCTGATCGAAGTCGCCCTTGGAGCCCGTGCTGCGGCCCCCGTAGAAAATCTCTTCCGCGACGGCGCCGCCGAGCGCGATCATGATCTGCTCCTCCAGCACCGTCTTCGTATACAGGTAGCTGTCTTGGCGGGGATGATGGCGCACGTATCCGAGCGCTTGCCCGCGCGGCGTAAGGGACACTTGCGCGACGCTGTTCGGACGCACCGTCTCGGCAACGATCGCATGGCCGAGCTCGTGGATCGCTACGCGCTCGCGCTCTTCGCGCGTCGTCTCGCGGTCCATCCGCTCGCCCATCATGACCTTGTCGATCGCTTGGGACAGATGCGCCAACGTAATCTTCTCCGCCTCTTCGCGCATCGCGTAGATCGCCGCTTCGTTCATGACGCTCTCCAGCTGCGCGCCGGAAAATCCGAACGTCTCTTCCGCCACCTTGACGAGCGAAGCGTCTTCGGCGAGCGGCTTGTTGCGGGCGTGCAGCTTCAGAATGTGCTCCCGGCCCGTCTTGTCCGGCATATCGACCTGAATGTGGCGGTCGAATCGGCCCGGACGCAGCAGCGCCGGATCGAGCAGCTCTTTGCGGTTGGTCGCCGCGACCAGCAGCACGCGCACCGATTCGTCTCCTTGCACGCCGTCCATCTCCGTCAGCAATTGGTTCAACGTCTGGTCGTACTCGCGATGCTGGCCTCCGTCCCGTTTGCCCCCGATGCCGTCGATCTCGTCGATGAAAATAATGGCGCTGCTCCGTTTCAGCTTAACCGCCTGCTGCCGCGCCTCCTTGAACAGATCGCGAATTCTGCCGGCGCCGACGCCGACGTACATCTCCACGAATTCGCTGCCGGACGCCGCGATGAACGCGGAATGCGTATACTGCGCCGCCGCTTTCGCCAGCAGCGTCTTGCCGGTTCCCGGGGGTCCGGTCAGCAGGATGCCCTTGAGCGGGCGAATGCCGAGCTTCTGGATTTTGTCCTTGTGGACGAGGAAATCCAGCGCTTCCTTCAGCTCCCGCTTCGGCTGATCCTGTCCCCCGATGTCGTCGAAGGTGAGAAATTCCGGCTTGCGGACGATCGACTTCTTGCCCCCGGCCGCTCCCATCGCCATCCCGCGCGAGCGGGAGAACAGATAGACCGCGGCGAACATAATGAGCCCCATCGCCAGAATGGCGGGAGGCAATCCGACGTACACTAGAAAAATAAGCGTAACGATAATGGCTCCGATCGCCATTTCTTTGCCGTATTCCCCGATTTTACGCATTCGGCCACACCCCCATCGTTGCAGGCTGGCGAGGAAGCACGACGAATTTCGCCGCGTCTCCGTCCCTCAAGGAGACGTATACGTTGTTCTCGTCGATGTCCGTGGTCGCCTGCACGCCGGGAAATTGCTCCGACAGCTTCTCCATCGCTTCCCGAACGCCCGAATATTTGCGGTTCTCCATCGCCTCGGCGACGTCGAACAAAGAATAGCTCCAAGCCTTGTCCAGCAGCTCGCTGCCGCGGGCCGTCACCTTCAGCTCCAATTGGCGGCTGCCGATCTCACCGGCTCCGTCCTGCTTGATCGTGCGGTACACGTCGCCCAGGTTGGCGCCCGGCGCAAGCTCGACGCTGATTCTGACGAGCGAGCCGGTCATGTCGATGTTCGCGGCTTCCACGCCGGGAACCGAGACCGCCACTTTGTCGAGCGGCTTCTCAATGCCGTAATGGCGGTAGGCGAACCATCCGCCGAACAAAATCGCGGCCGTCAACGCCGCCGTTATCGTAATCGGAATTAATTTAATTTTATTCATTCGCCGATCCCCCTCTATGAGATAAACTAGGTTGTCTGTAGCGATCGGGACTGGTCAAATAAGGTCAAACGAGAAACTCGGCCCTGTCGAGTACAACTAACAGTATATCAGGAAATGATAGACGAATCGTTAGACGATGTCTGGCAACGCAAGCAAAAACGCCCTCGATTCCTTGACGCAGGAACGAGGGCGTTGCCATAGTTAAGATTATTGGGAAGACAGTACATAAGTCCGTATGCGCGATCCGTCCACGAACGAGTAGAAGTCGAGCGACTGATGCTCCTGGCTGTTCTCGTTCCAGTAACGGATTTCCCACGCGGGCTGACCGCTGAACCAGGCCGGCATGATCCGGATCGGTTCGCCGGGATGTTCCGCCGCGAACTTGGCCAGCATTTGCTCCTCGGTCAAATTTTCGCTCGCTTTCCGGCGCACGATTTCATTCGGAAGCTGGAACAGCGTCCACCGCTCGCCTTCGGCGTCTTCGCCGGTCACGATCCACACCGTCTCCTGCCAGGTATGGGGAACGGCATCGAACACTTTGACCAGTTCCCCCTGCTGCTTGGCGATCCGGATCGCCTCGTTCTCCGCGCGCCGGTAATCCGCGTCGGCCGAACGCACGTAAAGCACGAACGAGACGGCGACGAACACGACGAATCCGGCAATAATGACGAGCCACCGGCCGAGGGTAAGGGAAGGAAGCGCCCGCTTGCCTTCGTTCCGGTTCATGCTCATGCCCGCAGCCCCCGGTAACAGCGCTCCGCCTCGGCCATGATTTTCTCCTCGTCGAGCGTCGTCAGCTTGCCGTCCCTCAGCAATGGCTTGCCGTCGACCCATACGTGGACGACGTCCGAACCTCTGGCCGAGTAGACGAGGTGCGACACGTAATCCGTGCGCGGCACGAAATGAGCCTGCGCGATATTGACGGCGATGATATCCGCCTTAAGGCCGGCCTTCAGTTGGCCGGTAACGCCCTCCAGCCCGAGCGAGCGGGCGCCGTGCAGCGTGGCCATCCGCAGCGCCTCCGTGGCCGGAACGACCGTAGGATCGCCGCTTACGCCTTTGTGCAACAGCGCCGCGGTCGTCATCTCCTGGAACAGGTCGAGATTGTTGTTGCTGGCCGCGCCGTCCGTGCCCAGCGACACCGTTACGCCCGCCTTGAGCAGATCGGGCACGCGGGCGACGCCGCTCGCCAGCTTCAGATTGCTGATCGGGTTATGCGATACGGCAACCTTCCGTTCGGCCAGCAGGGCGATCTCCTCGTCGTTCAGATGGACCGCGTGAGCGACCAGCGTCGGCCTGCCGAACACGCCGAGACGATCGAGATGCTCGACCGGACGGCAGCCGTAATCGCGCACGTTCTGCTCGACCTCCGCAAGCGTCTCGGACATATGCGTATGCATCGGCAAATCCAGCTCGTGCGCCGCTTCCACGAACTTCACAATATAATCCGGAGGACAGGTGTACGGCGCATGCGGCGAGATCATCACGTTAATCCGTCCGTTCGCCCCGCCGTGCCAATCGCGCGCGAAGCGGATCGCGTCCTCCAGCTTCGCCTTCTGCACGTCCTCCGGGCACAGGCCGATGACGCCGCGCGTCAGGCTGGCCCTCAGTCCGGACGTCTCCACCACTTCCGCGACGCGGTGCATCTGGTCGTACATGTCGACGAACGTCGTCGTTCCGCTCTTGATCATTTCCGCCGCGGCCAGCGCCGAGCCCCAGATCACGTCGTCTGCCGTAAACTTCGCCTCGGTCGGCCACATATGGTTTTGCAGCCAATCCTGCAGAACGAGGTCGTCGGCCATTCCGCGCAGCAGCGACATCGCCGCGTGCCCATGCGTATTCACGAGTCCCGGCATGAACAGCAGTCCCTTGCCGTCCAGCGTCTCGGTCGCCGAATCGATCTCCTCCCGCGGAGCTTCTCCCTCGCCGAGCGCGGCGATTTTGCCGTCCTCTACGGCAAGCCAGCCTTGAAATACCGGCAATTGTTCGTCGATCGTCACGAACGTGCCTTGTTTGATTAACAACCGGGTCATTGTTCCTCGTCCCCTTCCGACTCTTCCTCGTTCTGATCGTCCATGTAATAGGCCAAGCTAAGCAGCTCGGCGGTAAAATCGGCGTTGTGAATGCGCACGCCGGGCGCGGCCTTCAGCACGACGGGGGCGAAATTAAGCAAGCCGCGAATGCCCGCCGCGACGAACCGGTCGGCCACGTTCTGCGCTTCCCCCGCGGGAACTGTGATGATTCCGACCGCGATATCCAGCTGGCGAACCGTCTCGGTCAAATCCTGCATCGGCTGCACCTTGAGGTGATTGATCGAGGTGCCGGCCTTGCTCATGTCGGCGTCGAACACGGCCACGATCTTCATATTGTCCTTGATATACATATTATAATTGCACAAAGCGCGCCCCAGGTTCCCCGTTCCGACCAGGGCGACGTTCATCGTTTTGTCCAATTTCAAAATTTGCCGGATCTTCTCGATCAGGTAATCGACGTTGTAGCCGACTCCTTTGCGGCCGAATTCTCCGAAATAAGCCAGATCCTTGCGGATTTGCGCCGGATTGAGGTCCAGCTTCTCCCCCAAGTCCTGAGAGGATACGGTCTGTATGTTGCTGAGACTGAGTTCGTTCAAATAACGCAAATAAATCGGCAGCCTCCTGACGACGGCTTCGGAAATTTTGATCGGCTTCATCGCATGTCCCCTCTCTCTTGCGTCGCGGATAATCTGTCTTGTTCGTCCGCGTCCGACTGCAGCCACTGCCGGATTCTGGAGGTCATGCCGGCCAGCGGCAAATGCTCCATCTTCGGACCCGGCAGCGAATACAGAAAGTATTTGCCGTAATTCGTGTCGATCACTCTCGTATCGTACAAAATGACGATGCCCTTGTCGCTCGCCGTGCGGACGAGGCGGCCGAACCCCTGCTTGAACTTGATGACCGCCTGCGGCAGCGACAGCTTCATGAACGGATTCTGGTTCTCGGCCTGCAGCTTCTCCGACTTCGCTTCCGCCACCGGATGGTTCGGCGGCTGGAACGGCAGTCTGACGATCGCCAGACACGTCAGCGCGTCGCCGGGCAAGTCGATGCCTTCCCAGAAGCTGCTCGTGCCGAGCAGCACCGAGGCGGGCTGCTTCATGAACTGCTGCGTCAGCCGGCTTCGGCTGCCGTCGTCCACCCCTTGGCCGAGCACCTGAATGCCGGCCTGCTCCAGACTGTCCTTGAGCGGGCCGTAGACGTGCCTCAGCATCCGGTAAGACGTGAACAGCACAAGCATTCTGCCGCCCACCGTCAGCGCCGTTTCGTGCAGCGAACCGATCAGCGCCTTGACGAAAGCCGCCTCTCCGTCCCTGCCCTTGATCGCCGGAAAATCCCGCGGAATCAGCACGAGCGCCTGCTCCCGGTAACGGAACGGAGACGGCAGCATCGCCGTTTTGAGACGGCCTTTCTTCTCCGCGTCGATCAAGCCGAGCTGATCGGTCACGTATTTGAACGACTTGTCGATCGTCAGCGTCGCCGAAGTCATGACGACGCTCGCTTTCTTGTCGAACATGCCTTCCTTAAGCAACTCGCTGACGTCCGCGGGAGCTCCGTAGACGCTGACGGAACGATTGCGGTATTGCGTATGCCCCTCCGCCCAATAGACGAACTCAGGGCGGCCCAGCGTGACGAACGACTGCGTGTCGGAGCGAATGTTGGACAGATCCTTCAGCACGCCCCCGAGGTCGGTGAGCAAGCCTTGCATGCCCAGTTCGTCCGACTCCTCGCGTATGTCGACCGTCAGCTTCTCCAGCGGACGAATCAAGTCCGACAGCAGCTGGATGACGTTGTTGCCGTCCACGCTAAGCGCCTCCCATTGCGAAGGAAGCTCGGACGGCTTGATTCTCAGCGTTAAGTTGCCGGCTTCGTCGGCCGCCGCATTAGCGGCGAGCATCGCGAACAGCGCTTCCATCCAGCGCTCCCAGGCTTCGCGGATTTCCGCCGCTTTGGGCAGCAGCAGCTCCAGCTTCTCCGTCCATGCCCCCGCATAGTCCGAAGCCATCGCCGACACGGAACTGAGAAGCTGCGGCAGCAGGCCGGTGCGGGCATCCTTCCACAGCCGCTGAAGCGGAATGATCAAGGAGGAGTAGGACGTCTTCTGCCCCAGATGGCTGCTCGCCACTTCCTCCAGATGGTGCGCCTCATCTACGATCAGCCGATCGTAGGCGGGCAGCAAGCGATGCTCGGCTCTCATATCGGTGAACAGCAGCGCGTGGTTCGTAATGATCAAATCCGCCTTGCCCGCTTCGTTCCTCGCCCGATGATAGAAGCAGCGCCTGAACCACGGGCAGGCCCGATTCAGGCAGGAAGCCGCGTCGCTGGCGACGGCCGCCCATTCCTCGCGGCCCCGGCCGCCGACGTTCAGCTCCTCCGACTCGCCGCTGGTCGTCTCTCCCAGCCAGACGGTCATGCCGGCCCGAGCGACGGCCTCGTCCTTGCCGAGCGCGTGCTCGGGAACTTGCTGGCGGCTCTCGAACTTGCGAAGGCATAAATAGTTGCTTCTGCCTTTGAATACCGACGCCTTGAACGACATCGGAAGCACCTGCTGAAGCAGCGGCAGATCCCTCTCTCGAAGCTGCTCCTGAAGCTGGATCGTATGGGTGCTGACGACGATTTTTTTGTCCTCTTTCCGCCCATAATAGAGAGCGGGAAGCAAATAACCGAGCGACTTGCCGGTGCCGGTTCCCGCTTCGACGAGCAGATGCGAGTCTTCCTGAAGCGCCTCGTTCACTTCGCGAAACATAATCTCCTGGCCTTCCCGCGATTCGTAGCCGGGAAAAATCGTTTGCAAGTTGTTGCGAACCGCTTCCAGGTAACCTTCGAAATCCATGTCCGGCCAAGCGCCGGCAGCGGAAGAGTCCTCCTCGCGCAAGGAAGGCTGCTCGTCGCTCCAATCCCCGACGTTCATCGCGAACTGGCGGAAATGATGAATTCCGTCCTCCGCCAACGGCGGCTGAGTCTCCCGCCAGGCGAGCGCGTCGGCGATCAGCCAGCCGAGGTCGTGCCGATCGGAATCGAACATC
Organism: Cohnella sp.; assembly: GCF_041641335.1. Classification (NCBI taxonomy): domain Bacteria; kingdom Bacillati; phylum Bacillota; class Bacilli; order Caryophanales; family Paenibacillaceae; genus Cohnella; species Cohnella sp. The sequence goes on from NZ_JBEPYQ010000076.1 coordinate 17,023, forward strand.
GCCTGCAAGCGCTGAAGCGTAAACATCGGCAGCGTTCTCAGCTTGTCCCGGCACAGCAGGAACAGCTCCGCGGTGGCGACGGCGTCGCTGTCCGCTTGATGCGGGCGGTCGTGGGCAATGCCGAGCGCGTGCGTCAGCGACGTCAAGGAGAACGAAGATTGCGTCGGAAACGCGATGCGGGCCAGGTCGACCGTATCGATCATCCGTCCCGAGAACGGCAAATAGCCGCTCCGATCAAGGGCGGCCTGCAGGAAGTGGGCGTCGAAGCCCACGTTATGTCCGACGAGTACGACGTCTTGAAGCAAAGGAACGATGTCGCTCAGCATATCCTCGAGCTCGGGCGCGTCCGCCACGTCGGCGTCCGCAATGCCGGTAAGGCGGGTAATCTCCTGGGGGATCGGTTTGGAAGGCCGCACGAAGCTTGCATACGTGGAACAAACGGTACCCGCTTCGTCGATGAACGCGAGTCCCGTTTGGATAATTTCATCTTTATCGGACGACATGCCCGTCGTTTCAAAATCGAGCACGGCAAATTTCATTCCAGACTTCCTTTCCGTCACGCCTGCACGAGCGATTGCAGCTCCGCGCTGCCGAATTGCAATTGAATTTGATTGTTGCCTTGAACGACCGATTGCAGATTAAGCTTCGGATCGGCAAAGCCGGGATCGGCTTCCAGCGCCTTGTGAAAATACGACTGCGCCTTGTCGAGATGAGCGTATATCGCCTGGATGCATCCGAGCGCGTTGTAGGCGATCGCCTGGAGTCTCTTCTCATCGGTAATCGCCGCGATCAGTTGGAAATGCCTCTGGGCTTCGCTCCAGTTCTTGAGATGCATGAGCGACATGGCCAGAAACAACCGGGCGCACAGAAAATCCGGATAAGAAACGATTGCCTGCTCCAGCTGCTCAGACGCTTGCTTGAACATCTGCAGTTTGAAGTAGCCTTGACCCTTGACGAACGAACCGAGCATTCTCTGCGGTTCCTCGGCGACGAGCTCGGGCTGCTGCTGCTGGAGATCGCGAAAGCAGCCCATTTTATCCTCGAATTGAAGCCATAACTCAATAATATCATCACTTAGCGTTTTGAGCATGTCCCATTGTTGCCGGCAAGCGATTTTTTCTTCGTCGGAAGCTTGCGGATAACGTAAGATGAGGTCGTCGAGCACGTCGTTCATCGTCGCGAACCATTGCTGGATCATGTTCGTTCCCCCCTTGATCGCAAAGTGATACTGTACTGCTCATTCTGCGTTCCGAGGGGGTGTTTCATACGCGTTACAAAACGGTCGAATGCGGCTCCTCCGCCAACAATTTGACAACTCGGTTGCCTTCGTCCATAATGGCGACTCGCGGATGATGGCGGCGAGCTTCTTCGTCCGAGAACAGCCCGTAGTTGATGATGATGACCTGATCGCCCGGCTGGACGAGTCTGGCCGCCGCTCCGTTCAGGCAGATGACGCCCGAGCCGCGCGGCCCCGGAATGGCGTACGTCTCGAACCGCGCTCCGTTGTTGTTGTTAACGATCTGAACTTTCTCGTCGGGCAATATATCCACGAGCTCCATCAAATCCTGGTCGATGGTTACGCTGCCTACGTAATTCAGATTGGCTTCCGTTACCGTCGCGCGATGAATTTTCGCTTTCATCATTTGGCGAAACATGCGTGAACACCTACTTCCTTGGGATTTAACAGCCGATTGTCGATCAGGCGGGTCGTTCCGAACCGGACGGCGAGCGCGACGAGCACGGAACCGTCGATGCTCCTTAGCGGCGTTCCCGGCTCCGGCGGCAGCAAGTCGGGATACGTCAGCGCTTCGGCGTATTCGACTTTCGCCAGCGGCGAGCGCCTGATTTCCCGTTTAAGCAGCTCGGACAGCTCGGGAGCGTCCACCCCTTCGCCGATCCATTCCGCCACTCTGGAGAGCGAACGCGACAGCGACAGCGCCTGCTCCCGCTCCTCCGCGTTCAAGTAGACGTTCCTGGAGCTGAGCGCCAATCCGTCTTCCTCCCTCACGGTCGGGCAAGACACGATTTCGGTCGGAATATTCAAGTCCTGCGCCATTCGGGTCACGACGGCGACCTGCTGGGCGTCCTTCAATCCGAAGTACGCGCGGTCCGGCTGGACGATGTTCAGCAGCTTGGCGACGACCGTCGCCACTCCGTCGAAATGACCCGGACGGCTCGCTCCGCACAGCCCGTCCGTCACCTCGGAGACCATGACGGTCGTCACGCGCCGCTGCGGGTACATCTCCTGCACGGTCGGGAGGAAGACGAGATCGACGCCGCAGGAAGCGGCAAGTGCGACATCCTTCTCCTCATCGCGGGGATATTTGTCCAAATCCTCGTTCGGACCGAACTGGATCGGATTAACGAAGATACTGAGCACGGTCAAGCCGTTGTCCTGAACCGAGCGGCGAAGCAAGCTGGCGTGGCCTTCGTGCAGGTAGCCCATCGTCGGCACGAAGCCGACGGCTGCCTCTTCGATCGGCCGGGAGCGGCGGAAGGAAGCGATCCGCTTCCTCAGCTCGGCAACGGTGCGAACGATCGTCGGCTTGGATGTCATTGGCGCTCTCCTCCGTACAGCTTGCCCGTTACGCTCTGGGCGGGATCGGCGGACTGCTGCAATGTAAAAGCGTGCTTCTCTTCCGGGAAAGCTTTCGTTTTCACTTCGTCTACGTATTGCGCGATCGCGTCGCGGATCGTATCTCCGACGTTCGCGTAGCTTTTCACCATTTTTTTGTCGCGGATGCCCGAGCCGTAGCGGATCAGGTCGTGATAGACGAGCACTTGCCCGTCGCATCCCCGGCCCGCTCCGATGCCGATCGTCGGAATGCCGACCGAATGCGTCACCGCCGCGGCCAATTCCTCCGGCACGAGCTCCAGCACGATGCCGAACGCTCCCGCCTGCTCCAGCGCCTTGGCGTCCTGCAGCAGCTTCTCCGCCTCTTCGCTGCTCTTGCCCTGCACCTTGTAGCCCCCGATCTGGTGAACCGATTGCGGGGTCAGGCCGAGATGGCCCAGCACGGGAATGCCGGCCGACGTCAGCAGGCGAACTTCCGCGGCGAGCTCCACTCCGCCTTCGAGCTTGACCGCCTGCGCGCCGCCCTCCTGCATGATTCTGGCGGCGTTGCGCAGCGTCGCTTCGGGACCGAGCCGGTAAGTGGCGAACGGCATATCGGTCACGATCATCGTTCCGGGAGCGCCCCTGACGACGGAACGGGTATGGTAGATCATATCATCAAGCGTGACGGGAACGGTTGTCTCGTAGCCCAGCACCACATTGCCCAGCGAGTCTCCGACAAGAATAAGATCGACTCCGGCCTCCTCCGACAGCATCGCCGACGGATAATCGTAAGCGGTCACCATCGCAATCGGTTTTCCTTGGTTTTTCATCGTCTTCAGGCGCGGTACGGTCAACGCTTGTTTCATGGGAGTTCCTCCTAGGAAGTCGGATGACAAACAGCAAAAAAACCCATTTTGCCCATGAGCAAAAAAGGGTTCCCATTCAACATAGAACGTCCTTCACGTCCTTCTGTCTCGGTCCTTTCGGCTCAGAGCAGAATCCGCCGCGAATCTGTGACGGTATGGAGTTACTGTTGCTGCATTCGATCCGTTTCATACTTCCGTTATTAGCAAGTGCGGTTCGCCGTCAATGCGATACCACCTCGCACAGCGATTATAACAGAATCCGCGCCTTTCGTCTATGATCGTTCTCCCACAATTCGCCAATCGCCGGCTTCGGAAAAAGACGGCTTTAGCCGGAGGCGCCGACTTCTGCCGAATAAACCGTGCGCAGAGAGCCGTCCTCCAGTTCGACGCGAAGGCCGCCCATCTCGTCCAGCCCCAGCGGAACGCCAACGACCTTCCCTTGCGGCGTGTACAGCTCGGTCCGCTTGCCCAGCGTCACCGAGCGCGCCTCCCACAGCGTGCGAATCGGCGCGAAGCCCTGCTCGAGGTACAGCTTGTACAGCTGCTCGAACTGCTCCAGCACGGAAGCGATCAGCGCGCTTCGATCCACAGACTCTCCCGAAGCCATCTTCAGCGAGATCGCTTTGTCCAGCAGTTCTTCGGGATAATCTCCCGCTTCGAGGTTCGCGGAGATGCCGAGTCCCACGACGACGTAATTCAACCGCTCGTCTTCCGCCGCCGACTCCAGCAAAATGCCGCTGATCTTCTTGCCGCCGACGAGCAGGTCGTTCGGCCATTTGATGCCGATGTCCAGCTCCGGAAGCTGCTGCGAGATCGCCCGGCTCAGCGCGACGGCCGCCAGCAGCGTCAGCTGCGGCGTCAGCGGCAGCGACACCGGAGGCCGCAGCAGCAGGCTCATCCAGATGCCTTTGCCGAAAGGGGACACCCAGCTGCGCCCCATGCGCCCCCGTCCGCTCGTCTGCTGCTCCGCGATGACCAGCGTGCCTTCCGCGACTCCCTGCTCCGCCAGCTTCCGCAGCTCGTTCTGCGTCGAATCGGTCACGTCCAGCAAAGTCAAGCGGCGGCCGAACGAAGTCGTCTGCAGCTTCGGGAGCAGCTCTTGAAGCGTCAGGCGAGACGGCTTGGCGGTCAGCCGGTAGCCGAGCCGGGGCACCGCTTCGATCCGGTAACCGTCCGCCTCCAGCTTGCGAACCTGCTTCCAGACGGCGGTGCGGCTTACGTTCAGCGCGCGGCTGATTTCTTCTCCGGAGACGTACTGGCCTTCCCGCTCCTCCAGCAGACTCAATAGATTTGCCTTGCTCATCCGCGTCCCTCCCGCTCTGGCGCTCTCGTCTGCTTGGCGGCGGACAAGAGCGCGAACTTCTCGTTAGGCAGCCGGCCCGAAGCCGTCTCCGCCAGCAGCTTGCGCAGCGTCTCGGCGATCCAGGGGCCGGGCGTCCGGGCCAAATAGGCCGCCAGCTCGTCCCCTTTCACGTCCAGCTCCGCCACGGTTGCGATCGGCATCGCTTCGAGCCACTCACTCAGCTCTTCGCACGGCTCGCCGCCAGCTTCCCGAATCGCAAGCGCGTCTTCGGCGGCCGGACGGCCGCAAGCGAGCACCGCCTCGATCCAGACGCTCCTGAGCTCTGCCTCTTCGCAGCCGGCAAGCCGCTCGAACACTCCGGCTGCCGACGCGATCCTGGCCGCTCTATGCCCGCCGATCCGCAGCGTGCGAAGCAGCGCGGACGCGTCCTCCGCGCCGACGTGCAGGCCGGCCAGCAGCGCCGCCCACCGTCTATCCGTCTCCAGCAGGGCAGGCAGAGCCAGCAGGGAGCCCAGCGTCGCTTCATCGGACGCCGAGGCCCCCCAGGGATCCCATTCCCGGGGCGAGCCGTTCAGCCGGTATTGCTCGGCCGCCTGCGCGAACGCTTCCGGCAGCGGCTCCTTCACGTAGGCGAGCAAGCCGCTCTTGAACAGGTAATGCATCGCCTGCTCCGGACCGCTTCCGCCCATCATTTTGTCCCACTCCGCGCCGATCCGCTCGACGGCTACTTGCTTCAGCCTTCTCCTCTGCCCGACGATGCCGTCCCAAACGTCCGGCAAAATGTCGAACCCGAGCTCGGCGGCGAATCGGATCGCCCGCACCATGCGCAGCGCGTCCTCCCCGAAGCGCTCGGCCGCATCCCCGACGCAATCGACGACGCCGGCACGCAGCGCGTCCTGTCCGCCGTAAGGGTCGATCAGCTCTCCTTCCGAGGAGAACGCCATCGCGTTAAACGTAAAGTCGCGCCGCGCGAGATCCTCGTTCAAGTCGTCGACGAACGCCACTTCGTCCGGCCTCCGGCCGTCCGAATAGCCGGACTCCCGGCGGAACGTCGTCACCTCGAACGGACGGCCGCCTTCCATCACCGTCACCGTTCCGTGCCGGAGTCCGGTCGGCAGCGTTCGCCCGAACAGCTCCATCACCGCCTCCGGTTTGGCCGAGGTGGCGATGTCGATATCGTTCAGCGGCCGTCCGAGCCATCTGTCCCTGACGCAGCCGCCGACCAAATACGCGCGGTAGCCGGCGCTCTCCAACGTGCGAACGAGGGCGAGGCCGTCCTCCCACAGCTTGCGGTCATTCTCTTGCATATCCATCTCGGATTCCATATCGCTTCTCTTCTTTCTTATACTTTGCAGGCGGGAACCGGAACGTCGATCGGCATTCCGAGCACCCGGTAATAGATCTCCTCGTATTGCGCCGTGATCAGCTCGTTGCAGAACACGTGATGCGCCCGCTGCAGGCAGGCTTCCCGGAAATCCGCGTACAGCTTCTCGTCCGTCAGCAGCTTCAATGCGTTGGCGGACATCTCGTCCGTGTCCCCGATCGGGGACAGGAAGCCGGTCCGTCCGTGCTCCACCAGCTCCGGAATGCCTCCGGCGATCGAGCCGATCGTCGGCACGCCGCAAGCCATCGCCTCCAGCGCGACGAGGCCGAAGCTTTCCTTCTCCGAAGGGAGCAGCATCAGATCGGCGATGGAGATCACCTGCGCGACGTCGTCCTGCTTCCCTAAGAAATGAACGCGATGCGACAATCCCATCGCGTTGATTTTCGTCTGGATGCGCGGCAGATCCGGCCCTTCCCCGACGAGCACGAGCTTAGCGGGCGTAACGGCCTGCACCTTGGCGAAAATGTCGACGACATCCGCCGTGCGCTTGACCGGCCGGAAGTTGGAAATGTGCATGAGCACTTTCTCGTGCGGCTCCGCGTAATCCCGACGCAAATCTCTGCATTCGCGCGGATAATAGACTCTCTTGTCCACGAAATTGTAGGTCAGGTCGATCGGCTCGCGGATGTCCAGCAGCTCGCGCGTCTCCCGAATCAAGTCGCGGCTGACCGCGGTGACGGCATCGCTCTTGCGGATGCCTAGCCGGATAATGTCCTTGAGCGACTCGTCCTGAGCCAGCACGGTAATATCCGTTCCGTGCAGCGTCGTGACGACCTTCAGATCGTCTCCGGCCATCTGCTTCGCCAGAATGGCGCAGATCGCGTGCGGCACCGCGTAATGGACATGGAGCAGGTCGAGATTCTGAAGACGGGCGACTTGGTTCATCTTGCTCGCGAGCGACAGATCGTAAGGGGGATACCGAAATACGTAGTAATCCGACACTTCTACCTCATGATAGAAAATGTTGCGATGAAACTTGCCGAGACGAAACGGCATGCTGTGCGTAATAAAGTGGATTTCGTGCCCTTTCTCCGCCAGAAGCTTTCCGAGCTCCGTCGCTACGACTCCGGAGCCCCCGAGAGAAGGGTAGCAAGTGATTCCGATTTTGAGCGGTCGATTCATGTCGATCCTCATGCCTCCCAGTCCGAACGCCAATCGGCCGGCAGCGGTTTCGGCGAGCCGAGCGCTACCGGTCGTCATTTTTTATACTATTCCCCTAACCATCGCCGTTAGAAGCGCTCGAGCGCGATCGGTCCTTTGGCGATAAAGCCTTCTGCGTATTGCAGCTTTCGCGGCTGGCCGAGCAGCCTGTCCCTTGCGACGATATTGTCCAAGTAGGCGCCCGTAAGCGGCGTCTCCACCCAATCCGCCTCGCTGCCTTCGGGCGCGAACTGCGAACGGTAGGCGCGCAAGGCGGCCATCTTCGTTTCCTGAACGTCGCTGATGTCGATCAGCAGCTGCGGAACGTGCGCGTCGTTAATGAAGTAGAAATAAAGCTGTTCGACCGTCCACGCCGGCAGTTCCGGCGCAACCTTCCTCAGCTTGGCGTTGAATACCGCTTCCTCCGCCATCCGGCTGCAGGCGATATGATCGGGATGACGATCGATAAAATACGGCGCGAACACGATTCTCGGCCGGTATTTGCGAATGACGGCGACCATCGCGGCGATCTGCTCGGGATGTCCCGCCAGACCGCGGTCCGGCAAGCCCAGGTTTTCTCTCGCAGCAAGGCCCAGCGTCTCGCTGGCCTGCTCCGCCTCGCGCTGGCGCGTCTCGACGCTCCCGTTGGACGACATCTCGGCGTACGTCAAGTCGACGATGCCGACGGCCAGCCCCGCCTGCGCATGCTTGGCGATCGTGCCGCCCATGCCGATCTCCGCGTCGTCGGGGTGAGCGGCGAAGACGAGCATGTCCAATGCATCGGGTAGTTCGCGACTCATGATCGGTTACCCTTCCAGTCCCGGTTTGTATTTATGTACGAGCTCGCGCCAAGCGAAATCCCCGCGCTCAAGCGCTTTGATCAACAGCTCGCCCGTCGCGACGTTGGTCGCCACCGGTATGCCCTGCACGTCGCACAGCCGCAGCAAGGCGATAATGTCCGGCTCATGGGGCTGCGCCATCAGCGGATCGCGGAAGAAGAGAATGAGATCCATCTTGTTCTCGGCAACGAGCGCCCCGATCTGCTGATCCCCGCCGAGGGGGCCGGACATGAACCGGTGCACGTTCAAGGACGTGTTCTCCATAATGCGGGTCCCCGTCGTTCCGGTCGCGTAAAGTTTGTGAGGCTTAAGCACGTGTTCGTAGGCAATGGCGAAGTTGACCATTTCCTCTTTTTTGCGGTCATGCGCGATTAACGCGATATCGATCATTGACTTCTGTCTCCTCTCCTGAGGGGAATCGCTTTTCCGTATGCCTGTCGTTAATCCAAGAAATGCTCGAAGCCGTACACCATTCCGGTGACGTTCATGATCTTCTTGATCGCCGTGTTCACGCCTGGCATGTAACCCGCGCGATCGTAGGAATCGTGGCGGATCTTCAGCGTCTGGCCGAACGCCCCGAAGACGACTTCCTGCTGGGCGAACACGCCCGGAAGTCTTACGCTATGTATGCGGAACCCGTTGTAGTAGCCGCCTCTGGCCCCCTCGATCACTTCTTCCTCGTTCGGATTGCCCTGACGCAGCTCTTGACGCGCCTCGGAGATCCATTCGGCCGTCTTGATCGACGTTCCCGAAGGAGCGTCCAGCTTCTGGTCGCCGTGGTACTCGATAATTTCCACATGGGGAAAATATTTGGCGGCCATCGCCGAAAACTTCATCATCAGAATGGCGCCGATCGAGAAGTTCGGAGCGATCAATCCGCCGATGCCTTTGTCCTTGCATTGCTTGTCCAATTCGGCGATCTGCTCGGGGGTGAACCCCGTCGTTCCGACGACGGGACGAACTCCGTACGCCAGCGCCGTCTCGGTATTGGGCATCGCGGACTTCGGATTCGTGAAGTCCACGAGCACGTCCGGGCGGCAGGCGGCCAAAGCGTCCGCAAGGACGGCGGACACGAAGACGCCGGTATCGGGCTTGCCGACGAGCGTACCGGCATCAACGGGTCCGGCCGACGTGTCGATCGCGGCGACGAGCGCCAGCTCCGGATCTTCGAGCACCATTTTGACGACTTCGCGGCCCATGCGGCCGCCGGCTCCCGCTACGGCTACGGTAATTTTCTGCGACATAAGAATCACCTGTTCCTTTTCGAGTGATAATGGGAATAGTGTTGTTGGAGGTTGTTCAAAAAGTCCGCTTTTGATCACGAAGTCTCTCGGGAAGCGGATTCGACATCGAATCTTGAATTCAGCCGGTTCTTCCGGTACTCACGTAGGTTTGACTACGCTCCGTTCCTCATTCCCGGTCTTCATCCAACCTTCTCGGTGCTGAAAAGCGGACTTTTTGAACTCTCACTTTAAGAAGGCGGCGCCTCTCGGCGCGAGTCTCGCGGAGCAATCTTCTGGCCTCTTCGAGGCCAGGATCGAGCTGCAGGGCGTCCCGCAGCGATTCGAGCGCTTGACGGTACTCTCCTTGAGCCCGATAGGCGATTCCGAGCAGCAGCCGCGCCTGGGCCAATAACGGGTCGAGCTGCACGGCTTCCTGCAGAAGAAAGACGCTGCGGCCAACGTCAGGCTCGGCTTGCGAGAGCAGCTGCCGCGCCTCCGCGAACCGCTCTCTCGCTTGCAGCATTTTCAGATGCAGCCGATAGGAGCGGTCATCGGGATTCAGCTCCACCGCTTTGTGCGCGTAGGTCATCGCCTGGTTGGCCTTGCCGCTTCTCGCGCAGGTGATCGAAGCCCGGAAATAGTATTCGGCGTTGTCCGGCTCCAGCTCGAGCGCTTGCCCGAACCAGTGGACGGCCGCCTCGAAATCGCCTTGAAAAATGGCGTCGTACGCCAAGCGGATACACGCATCCCCGTTCATGCCGACCATCCTCCTTCCGATCCGAGGATAGTACAGCATATGAGAATCAGCCGTTATCCGTGTGCTTCTTCGTCCAACGGTCCGCGTCCCGCGTATTGAATTTCTCCATGACCTTGCGGTGCGCCTCCGTCATATCGATGCCGAGCGCGTTCGCGAAGCAGATGACGAGAAATAAAATGTCGCCCAGCTCAAGCTCGATGGAATTGTCGGCTTCGTCCCGTTTTTTCGGCTTTTCCCCGAAGCTGTGATTCACCTCTCGAGCCAGCTCTCCGACTTCCTCGGTCATGCGGGCCAGCATCGCGAGCGGCGAAAAGTAGCCTTCCTTGAATTGCGAAATGTAAGCGTCCACTTCGCGCTGCATATCCGCCAAGGTGCGCTCTTGCAGCGTTACGTCGACAATGCGGGATTCTCCCATCTCCGATTTCCTTTCATGATGGTTTCTATCCTATGTTATCGTAAGACGAATTCGAAAACAAATGCAATTTTGGAGGAATCGTCCGATGAATCGACCCGGTTTCTGGCATACGCTCAATACATGGGGGCTTCTGATCGCCGGAACGGCGCTGTACGCCTTCGGCCTGCAGTTCTTCATTATTCCGAATCTGCTGATGGAAGGCGGCGTAACCGGCGTTGCCGTGCTGCTCAACTATGCGCTTAACTGGCCCGTGTCGATTACGTCCCTGGTAATCAACCTGCCGCTGTTCGCCTTGGGATGGCGGCAGCTCGGGAAGGGCGCGATGGTGTATACGTTCGCCGGAACGGTGCTGCTGTCGGTGTTTCTGTGGGTGATGGAGCGGCTTGTCGAGTGGGGCTGGCTCGTCCCGTTCCGATCCGAGCACGATTTCATTCTCGTCGTGCTGTACGCCGGGGTTACGCTGGGCATGGGGCTCGGTCTCGTCTTCCGCGCTGGAGGCACGACCGGGGGCGTCGACATCGTCGCCCGCATCCTTCACCGGATGCGCGGCTGGAGCATGGGGCAGATCATTTTGTCGCTGGACGTCATTATTCTGGGCGTCTCGCTGCTGTTCATTCCGAAGGAGAAAGTGCTGTACACGATCGTCAGCGTATTCATCGCCTCCAGAATTATCGATTACATTCAAGAAGGCGCCTACGCGGCCAAGGCGTTCACGATTTTGAGCAGCGACCCGGAGCAGCTCGCCCAGCGCATTACGCGCGTGCTGGATCGGGGCGTGACGCTGATGCCCGCGGTCGGAGCATTCTCTGGGGAAAACAAGACGGTCATCTACTGCGTCGTCGGACGGTTCGAAATCGGCAAACTAAAAAGCCTCGTCCGTCAGCATGACCGGAGGGCTTTTATCGTCATAAGCGATGTGCACGACGTGCTCGGCGAAGGATTCCGCAACGAATGAAGCCGGAGAAGTTCTTACGCGAACGCGCTACTTTTTCTTACGCCAGCTGCGAAGCAGCTTCTCCGCGGCGTCCTGCCGCTCCTCTCTGCGGAAAGCGCTTGGATTGCCGCCGATCGCTTCCTCGTATTTGTACCTCTTCCAGCCCGCCCATGTCAGAATCGTTACGATGAACGTCCCCATCATTGCGGACCATCCCCAGGAAGGAGGCACGGCTCCGAGCGGAGGAACGATCGTCTCGGACGCTGCGGCTCCAACCGGGAACAGCTCCCCGAACGCATCCCGAATCGGCTGCAGCGTTCCCTGAACGAGCTCCGGCCTCGGAGAGTCCGCTTCGTAGACGCGGCCGGCGTAACGGAGCACGAAATCGATCCGTTCGATCTTCCACGGTTCCGCGCGCAGCAGCGCCGCCGTCCGAATGAGCCCGTAATGCTCCGTCAGCTGTCCGAAAGCGACGTGAACGGACGCATCGGGTTCGCCTTTCGGGCCCACTCCTTTATTCAACCCCGCAGCAAGCTTGTTGATGTCCTCTTGCAGAACGGTGCGGTAGCGGTGCCAGATCGGCTTGTCCGGATGGGCCAGCGCGTCCGCGGCCAATCTTAAAGAAGCCGCTCCGCTCTTCCACTTCTCCTCGTCCGGCTTAACGGCCGCGACGGTTCGCTTCAGCTCGGCCACGTCGTGAGCCAGCGCGCGAATGCCCTCCGCCGTGGCGATCGTCTGCATCGGCAAGCTTCTCAATTGCAGTTCGATATCGTTCAGCCGCTTGACGGCGGCTTCGAGATTGCCTCTGTTGACGGATTCGTACAACCTCTCGGCCGAGGTCAGAAACTTCTTGTAAGCTTGTCCGGAGACAGAGGCGGCCGGAGATTGCGGAGCGTTCTCGCCTGCGGCGGCAGCGGCAGAGCTTCCGGCCGCGAACAGTCCGATGGCGACCGCGGCCGCCAAACAGATCGATCGAAATAAAAACACGGACATCCCCTCCTACCCCAATGGATATGAGAGGATGTCCGCGATTAGAACGACTTGTCCGCGGAAGGCGGACGGCGAAGGAACGCAAACTTGGCGACGCCGGCGGCAAGCACGCTGAGCGCCGTCAAAGCGATCGTAAACGCGGCGACGTAGGGCACGTCGTCGTCCAGCTGCGAAGGCAAATACGGATACACCCCGAACGTGTAATCCACCGTATCGTTCAGGAACGTCCACGCGGCGGCCGCCAGCAGCGCCATGCCGCCGAAGGTGAAGAACCGCGCGTACAGCAGCGCCATGATCGCCATCGCGGTATGGCCGATAATCAGCATCCAGTGATCCCAGTACAGGACGTCTCCCTGAGCTTGTCCCGCGAGAATGATCGCCGTCGCCCATATGCCGTATTTGACCGAGGTAACGACGCCCAGCGTCTCCACGATGCCGCGAACCCCGTTCACCCAGGGACGGGACGAACGCTCCGGCTTAAACCGCAGCCACAGCAGCGCCAGCGCGAAAAACAGAGAGGCCGTAGGGCTGTCCGGTACGAACGGAAGCTGCCAATGGGGATGCTCGTTCCAGGTTTCGATCAATTGACCTTTGTACCAATAATACCCGTAAATCGTGCCGGGAACGTAGATCATCATCGTTAGCCAGAAAATCGCGGGATGAAGGAGCACGTTCCGGGACAGCAGCCATCTCGCCCAAACCATCGGCGCACGTCCTTTCCGGATTCTGTTATAAAAAAACCTGACCGGTTAAGGTCAGGTTTGATGCGCGAGTCGATTACTCCGCTTTTTGTTGAGCGAGCCAAGTCGCGACTTGATCGATCTGTTCGTCGGACAGGTCGCCTTGGAAGGCCGGCATAGCGCCGTTGCCTGCGCCGTTGGCGATGATGTCGACCAACTCTTCCTTGCTCAGCACGTCGCCGATGCCGCGCAGCGCAGGGCCGCTAGCGCCTTCAAGCTCCGCGCCGTGGCAAGCGATACATTGTGCTTGCGTCATCACTTCGGTGAAGGCAGGATCGTCCGCGGCCACCATCGCCGGAATTTTCTCCTTGCCCGGCACCCAGCGTTCCTTGCCGGCGTTGACGGATTCCTCCGCCTTGATCTTGCGCTCGATATGCTCCGGAATTTGTCCGTTCGCTTCCAGTTCGTGCGTGTAGTGGTCCCAGGACACCCAAGTCAAATAGGCAACCGCAACCAGCGATACGATCATCAACGAAGACGCGATCGGACGGCGGTAGAAGCGGCGCTCCTTGCCCGTATCCAGGAACGGAGCGAGCAGCAGGGCGATGAACGGAATGCCGGACAGACCGAGAATTCCGAGCACGATGTAGTCGCCCGAAGCGTACGGGTATTTCAGCAATTGATACAGGAACAGGAAGTACCAGTCCGGCATCGGAATGAACGAGCTGTTCAGCGGGTCCGCCGGATATCCGAGCGGAGCCGGGTGGGCAATGACGAGCGTCAGAAACCCGACGAGCACGACGACTCCGACCATCCATTCTTTCAATAGGAAGTTCGGAATGAAGGCCTCGGATTTGCCCGGATATGCCGTATAATCGGGTGGCTTTACGTTCGAATAATCCCGTTTCCGAATACGCGAATCCCCGATGAATACGACTTTCTCGTTTGGATCATGTTTATGTGCCATCGCTTGTCACTCCCCTCTCTTACAGCGGCCCGGAAATGCCCTGTTTTCGAATCATAAAGAAGTGTCCGGCAAGCAATGCGAGCAGCGCGCCAGGAAGGAAGAACACGTGGATCGCGAAGAATCGGGTCAGCGTCTGGGCGCCGACGATCGTTCCACCGTTCATGAGCTCCTTAATGTACTCCCCTAAGAAAGGCACCGATCCGGCGATTTCCAGACCAACCTTCGTCGCGTAGTAAGCTTTGTTATCCCACGGAAGCAGGTAGCCCGTGAAACCAAGGCCGAGCATGACGAAGAAAATCAACATTCCGACTACCCAGTTCATCTCGCGAGGCGCTTTGTATGAGCCCGTGAAGAAAACGCGAAGAGTATGTAGGAACATCATTACGATAACAAGACTTGCTCCCCAGTGGTGCATCCCCCGCACGATCGCGCCGAAGGCGACTTGATGCTGCAGGTAGTCAACGCTGTAATACGCGTTAATGATGTCTGGGACGTAATACATCGTCAAGAACATCCCCGAGAGGATCTGGATGACGGTGATGAAGAACGTCAATCCGCCGAAGCAATAAACGAACGCGGAGAAGTGATGCGCCGGGTTGACGTGCTCAGGCACTTCGTGGTCGGCGATGTCTCTCCACATCGGCGTAATATCAAGACGCTCGTCGATCCAGTTGTACATGTTTTTGAACATGGGACGAAACGCCCTCCTTCTAAACGCGACTATTCGGTGCAATCGGTCCGAGATATACCCAGCCGTTTTCCGTTTTGACTTCGTATTCGTCGAGCGGCTTAGGCGCTACCTTCAGGTTTTTGCCGTCCTTCGTGTATTGCGCTCCGTGGCAGGGGCAATGATACTCGTTCGGCGACTCACCGCTTCCCCAGCTCACCATGCATCCCAAGTGCTTGCACACCGGCGACAACGCATAAATCTTGCCGTCTTCGCCTTTGGCGATCCATGCGGCAAGCTTAGGGTCGCTCTCGTACCAGCCGTCCACCTGGTGAATCTTGAACTTCACCTCGGTCGGTTCGTTCGTCACTTTGCTTTCTTCGATAACTTTGACGAATCCGCCGGATTCTTTCTTCTGTAATATAGGATCTACGGCAAAGCGGATCATTGGTAAAATGGCTCCGCCGGCCATGAAGGCTCCCGCTCCGCCAAGCGTGTACGACAGAAACTGACGTCTCGACATCTCTTTGCGCTTGACTGGTTTGTGCGCGGTTTCTTGCTGCTTATTGTGGTCCATTCGTTCTACCCCCTTTGCCACACCAATCTCGCGTCCGATACGGACTTTCCATTTTGTTCACAAGGACATAACTATAATAGCCCACGCGCTATGGAGCGTCAAGAATAGTGGCGGGAGTTTCCCCGCGCAAGCGAGAGTTACGGAACCAAAATGTTCTCAATTTGTCACATTTCCTCGCGGGGGCGTGCCTGACTATTGTTTACCCTATGTTGCCAACCTATTCGTTTCTCCGCCGTTTTTCCGCATGCGTCAGTTCGTCGCCTTCGTTCGTCCCTGCCACAAATCCGTCACGGATTTGACGATCGCCTCCGCGTCGGGCTCGTCCTCGCCGGCTGCCGGACGTATGTATAGATCCGCTTCGACTCCCGGCAGCTCCATCGGCTGCCCGCCGACCAGAACGACGTAACGGAAGCCTCCCTTTTTCCAAGCCGAGATCAGCTCGTTAATCTTCCGGACGAACTCCGTGCCCCCCGTTCCGTAGTGGCAGGCCGGCATCGTCACCGTTCGGCCGCGGAACGCTTCCTCTACAGGCGACAGCCATTCTCCCGCCCGGGCGACTTTGTCCGTCGCTTCCGCAGGCGATTCCTCGCCGCTCAAACCGGACAAGGGCAGCACGCACGTATCCAGATAAGGCTGCAGTTCGGGCCAGCTCCGCGGATCGATCTCGCTGAATTTCATCCGCTCCCTACGCTCCTCTCCATCTTGCTATCGTCTTCCATCGTACTCCAAAACGCCGGACAAAGGAAGTCCGGTTCGCGCCGGATCGGACGCAAACGGCAAAAACCCGGCCGTCGCCGGGCCGGGTCGTCACGACTGTTCAGATTTTATTCGACGCGTCCGAAGAATCGCCGCGCTACCCTTGGATAGCCTTCAATTCGTCGGTCAAACGCCGAAACGATTCTACGTCACCTTGCGCAAGCGCGTCATCGATTGCAGTGTAGATTTTCTCCGTCCGGTAATTGCGCAGCGCTTCGTCCAGGACCATTTCTGCCGCCAATCCCAGCATCGTCTCATAGGCGACTTTCATGTTGTCCATTCGTTGCACCTCCGGTTGTTCGGCTACGAGCGCATCGGCTCCCACTAAAGCATATTCACCGATGCCTGCCCCGTTCAAGACGATAGCCCCCCTGCCGATCAATGTACCTTTGCCTACCTGTTCTATTGCTTGTTCGCTTCTTCTTCCAACTTCAGCGTATCCTCGAAAGCCAGCGGATGCCCGGATACGAGCGCTCTTCCTTGCGGCGTCGCCTTGACGACCTGGAGGCCGAGCTCCGTCTCGCCCCAACGCAGCACGCCGAGATGCATCAGCATTCGCAAAATCCGACGTTCGAAAATATCTGCCGCCGTATCGTAATAGTAGGGACGGATAAGCGGCTGCAGCACTTCCCGCAGCGACTCGACCGTGACCCACTCCGCGGACAATCTTGCGATCCATTGCACCAACGAAGTCAAATTCGGGATCGGCCCTTTGTACAGCCTCATCCAGAAACGATACATTTTGGCCGGGTCGGGCTTGACCAGCCCGCTGGCCGCGTCGATTCCTGCCGGCGTAAGCGTCAAGTGGCCGTCCCCGTTCTCCGAGACAAGCCCGTCGTAGTAGACGAAGTCGTACAATAGAGAGAAACGATCGGGATAATCCCGGAAATGACGGCCGTATCCGAAGCGCCATCCCGCCTGCGTCGGCAACTGCTCGACTACAGCGAGCTGATCCAGCGCTTGGGAAATCTGCCTCTTGTACATGACGCCCTCCGCCGTGACCGGTACGACGCTGTTCCTGACGAACCGCAGGAAGTGCACGGCGTCTTCGGCGAGCAGGCTGCGTTCGTCGCGATAGGCTGGCGGTTCCCCCATATAGACGAGGCTCGTCTTGTAGCGCTTTTCCAGAACGTCGCACAGCCGGGACTTGATGTCCTCCGGCACCTGAAACAGAGAGCGCGTCTGCTGCGAGAAACCGCTGAACAGCCATCCGAAGCTTTT
>NZ_JBEPYQ010000077.1:0-34173 GCF_041641335.1 Cohnella sp.
CCGTCGCGTTTCGTCAGACCGAGAAGCTTGTGAATTTGCTCCTTATGAAGAAGGAGCTTCCGAGCCCGGGTCGGGTCCGAAGGGTTGTGCCGATTGCCCTGCTCGAACGGACTGATATGCATATTGTGGAGAAAAATCTCGCCGTTGCGAATCGTCGCGAACGAATCGTTCAGATTCGCGCGGCCGGTGCGCAAGGATTTGATCTCCGTGCCCGTCAGCACCATCCCGGCTTCATAGGTATCCTCGATGAAGTAGTCGTGGGATGCTTTTTTATTTTGCGCCAATGGCTTGTCGTGCTGGCTCTTCTTGCCCACTTTCCTTCACCTGCCTTCCTAGTATGCCGCAATGGCCGGAACTTCATTATAGCATGCCGCCTATTCCCCTTCAACAACGCCAAGCAGAGCCGCGCGTCGATCGAAACGTGCCCGCGCTTTACCTTCGGAGCATCATTCCTACGATCGCGGAAAACAATTGTGCGTTAGAATAGAGCTAAATCTACTATTCTCATGGGAGGCTATGGAATGAACAGATTCAAGAAAAGGCTGATCGCCGGGCTTACGGCCCTCTTCCTTCTGATTCCGGCCGGGTTATCCAGCGTTCAAGCGGCGCCCGCCAAGCTGCAAATCGTCCACTTCAACGACGTCCATTCGCGGGTCGAGGAAAGCGGTACCAGCATCGGCTACGCCAAGATAGCCGCGCTAATCCAACAGCTGAAAGAAGCCAATCCGAATACGCTCGTCCTGGACGCAGGCGATACGTTCCACGGGCAGACGGTCGCCAATCTCGTCAAAGGGGAGAGCATCGTCCAAATTCTCGATATTCTTGAGATCGACGCCATGGTAACCGGCAACCACGATTACAACTACGGTTACGAGAGATTGACCGAGCTTGCGCAACAAGCCAGCTTTCCCGTCCTCGCCGCCAACGTCTATCGGGCGGACGGGACGAGATTGCTGGAGCCCTATACGATCAAGACGGTCGGAGACTTTAAGGTGGCGATCTTCGGCCTGGCGACTCCCGAGACGCTGTTCAAGACCCACCCTAATAATGTCAAAGGCTTAACGTTCGCCGATCCGGTCGAAGAAGCCAAGAAAATGGTCGAGGAGCTCCGCGGCAAGGCGGACGTCCTTATCGCCCTTACCCACCTCGGACTGGACGAATCGAGCAAGGAGACGAGCCGTCAGGTCGCCGAACAGGTGTCCGGCATCGACCTGATCGTGGACGGACACAGTCACACGGTGCTGGAGCAGGGCTTGAAGGCGGGAGACGCGCTGATCGTGCAAGCCGGGGAATACGGCACCCATCTCGGCGTCGTGGAGCTGACGATCGACGATTCCAAGAAGATCGTCGACCGCCAAGCGCGGCTGATCGCCAAAGCGGCTGCCGACGAAGTCAAAGGCGAAACCAAGATTTTGGACATTATTTATAAAATAAAAGAAGACCAACTCCCCGTCTTGTCCGAGGTCGTCGGATCGACGAAGGTCGATCTGCAGGGCGAGAGGGAATTCGTTCGGACTTCCGAGACGAATCTCGGCAACCTGATCGCCGACGCGATGCTGGCGGAGAGCGGCGCGGACGTCGCGCTTACGAACGGAGGAGGTATCCGGGCGTCGATTCCTGCCGGAGACATCACGGTCGGCCAGGTCATCACTGTCCTTCCGTTCGGCAACTATATTCAGACCAAACGGGTGAAAGGCTCCGACCTGATCGCGGCACTGGAGCTGGGCGTAGGCTCATATCCGGAATCGCTCGGCGGATTTCCCCATGTGGCCGGGATGAAGATCAGCTTCGACGAGACCAAGCCCCAAGGACAGCGCGTTCAATCCGTTATCGTAAACGGCAAGCCGCTGGACAACAACGCGACTTATCTGCTGGCCACCAACGACTTCATGGCCGCAGGCGGCGACAACTATACGATGTTCAAGGATTATCCGATCGAGAACGACTATGCGTCGCTGGAAGAAGCCGTCATTAAATACATCCGTGCTTCCGGACAGCTGAATCCGCAGAAGGAAGGACGCATCACGGCCACAAGCCCGGCTCCCGCCCCTCAGCCTCAACCGGTTCCAGGGAAGCCGACTGAAGAGCCGAAGCCGATTCCGCAGCCGAGCGAGCCGCAGGATTACTACGTGGTCGTATCGGGAGACCATCTCACGAAGATTGCCAAGCGCTACGGCACGACCTGGCAGACGTTGAGCAAGCTGAACAAGCTCTCCAACCCGAACCTGATCTTCCCGGGACAACGCCTGCTTCTGCCCTGATCCGCAACAAAAAAGAGGGTGTCCCATAAGCCAACCAAGTTGCTGTGAAAGATAATCGATGATAAAGGTGCAAGGGGTATGTATCTCCCTCCGATGCTATACACTCCTGAAATTTGAACTGGTAAACCCGTGATAAGGTCATTTCAGGAGCGTATGAGGCAGTCTCCGGGAGACACATACCCCTTCTTTATATATCGATCATCTCAAGCAACTCTGCTTATGGGACAGCCTCTTTTCTCATTCGCTATTAATTCCGCTTGGACTCCACGATACACTTATCCACCAGCGCCATCCGAATGTACAAGCCATTGACGGCTTGACGGAAGTACGCGGCGCGAGGATCGTCGTCGACTTCCTCGGTAATCTCGCCCGCGCGCGGCAGCGGATGCAGCACGATCGCATGCTTGCTCATCCGCGACATCAGCTCGGCGTCCACGATGTATTGGCCGGACGCTTTCTCGTACTCCTCCGCCGAAGGGAACCGCTCTTTCTGGATACGCGTCTGATACAGCACGTCGATCGAGCCGGCCACCGAGTTCAGATCGTTCGTCTCCTCGTAGCGCACGCCCTTCTCTTCCATATATCTCTTGACGTTATCCGGAATCCGCACGTTGTCCGGAGAGATGTAGTACACCATAACGTCGTCGTAATTCGCCAGCATGTAGCTGAGCGAGTGAACCGTCCGGCCGTACGCGAGGTCCCCGACCATCGCGATCTTGACGCCGTCGATTTTGCCGAACTCCTTGCGAATCGTATAGGCGTCGAGCAGCGCTTGCGTCGGGTGCTCTCCCGCTCCGTCCCCGGCGTTGATGACCGGGATCGAAGCGACTTTCGCCGCGCGCTTGGCCGCGCCGATCTCCGTATGCCGCATGACGATCACGTCGCTGTATCCGCTGACGATGCGGATCGTGTCCTCCAGCGTCTCTCCCTTGATCGCCGACGAGAACTGGGCGGCGTTCTCCGTTCCGATCACGCCTCCGCCCAGCCGATGCATCGCCGATTCGAACGAAAGCCTCGTTCTCGTGCTGGCCTCGAAGAACAGCGTCGTCATGATCCGTCCTTCATGGCGCCGGTCCCCGCCACGGGCGACGACCTTTTCCATGTCCAATGCCGCGTCGAACAGCCGCTCGAGCTCGTTTCTTTCGAATTGCTTCGCTCCCAGCACGTGGTACAACTGTTTCATCTATTGTCTTCCTCCCCGGACCTGTCCATGCACACCAAGTATTATCGTATAAGATCGGAGGACGATTGTAAATCGGGAATCTGCCCGTTTTCGCCTTACCGAGTCGCGGCGGAATGCGATAAGGCCCTCCGCTTCCGTTCCTGCTCCCATCTATTTTCCCATCCATGCACGCAGAGAGGGCATCAGACGGGCCGCATCCTCGCAGCCTTGCTCGTACAGCGCTCGGAGCTTGACTGGATTCCGCTCCATCCGCCCGACCTCCAGCGGTTGAGTCGGGCGGATGACGAACGCCGCGCCTTCCTTTTCCCGCTCGTTCAGGTAAGCCAGCGTCTCGTTGTAGATCTCGTGCCGGCGCAGCATCGTCTTCACGAATTCGGGGTATTGTCCGTAAGCGCGGCGGAGGAACCACGCAAACCGGTTCGGGCTTTTCCGATAGTCGGCGTTTCTCGTCAAGATGAGCACGTTGCGCGCGCAGCCGTCCCGCTCCGCCTGCCGCAGAGGAATCGGATCCGAGATGCCCCCGTCGAGCATCGGCTTTCCCTCGTAGCCGACGATTGGCGCAATGAACGGCAGAGAGCTCGAAGCCCGAAGCGCCCGAAGCGCGTCGAACCCGGGCTTGCTCTTGTAATGGTACGCCGCCTGGCCCGTCTGGCAATCCGTCGTTACCACTGCGAGCTCCTCCAAGCTTGCGCCGAAGGCTGCATAATCGAACGGAACGAGCGAGTTCGGAATCTCTTCGAAAATAAAGTCCATGCCGAACAGCTGCCTGTTCCTCAGCCAATTTTTCCAAGACAAATATCGAGGGTCGGCGACCATATCGACATTGACGATCTTGTTGCGACCCTTCTGCCTGGATAAGTAGCTCGCCGCCATGCACGCCCCTGCCGAAACGCCGATCGTATACGGAAAATAAACGTCCTGCTCCGCGAATTGCTCCAGCACCCCGGCCGTATACGCCGCGCGCATCCCTCCGCCTTCCAGCACCAGTCCGATATGCTCCACCGCCGTTACTCCCTTCTTGTTGCTCGCAGCTTCCATCTCTTCCCACACTAGCACTCCAGTACCGAACTTGCAAACCCCCTTCCTCCCCGATAAAATGACAAAACTCGGTCCCCAGCGAAGGGAACCGAGTTTGGCGACGATCCAGCATTATGAATTGTAAAATTTCTTGTAGGCCGCTCTCTTTTCTTCAATCATTTCGGCGCCGCCCATGTCCTGCCATTCCTTGATCTGCTGATCGTAAGTGCTGTTGAAATTATCCGCTTTTACGGTAATGATCTTGGCGAGCATCGACTTCACCTTTTCGCTTAAGATCTGGGAATATTTAATTTCGGCTTCCACCGGAATGTCGACGCGCGGAGTCGTGTAGCTGTCGTTCGTGCCGATCTTGATGCTCTCGATCGTGAAGTCCTTGAACTGGGGATCGGTCGCGTTGGCCGCGATGTTCTTCTCCGGTTCGTCCGGACTGATGTACTTGCCGTTCATGATCATGGCGTAATCCTGATTATTGTACAGAATCTGGTTGGCTTCCGGCGTGGTCAAGGCAACCGGAAGGCCGTCTTCGCCGACCTCATAGGATACGCCTTCCTGGCCGAGCTGCAACGTCCGAATGTTGACCGGATCCGCCATCCAGTTCAAATACTTAACGACGGCTTCGGCGTTCTTGCTCGCTGCGGGAACCATCAGGTAGATGCCGCTGGCCGAATACTTCGGCTTCGGATGCTTGCCGTCCTGCGTCGCGAACGGATCGATCGGCGCGAACACCGCTTCGGCATTGTTCTTCTTCAGGTTAGCGTAGTTGCCGGTGTACACCAGCTCGTTCGTGTTCGTCCCTGCCGAACCGGCAACGCCGGTGACGATTTGTTGGGCGAAATCCTGGTTGAAGTCCTTCCGGAGAGGGAAGTCCTTGTCGAGCAGGCCCTCGTGGTACATTTTGTTGAGCAGACGGAAGGCTTCCTTGGTTCCCGCTTGGGTCCATCCATCCGGATCGGCGAACAGATCCTCGTCGGTCACTTGACTCCAGTCCCAGAACGAGTTGATCAGCGGCTTTAATTGGAAGTGCTGAATATTCGAGAAAGGAATGACTTTGCCTCCGGTGTTGCCCGGATCTTTCTCCTTAAACGCTTTCATCGCTTCGTACCATTCTTCGGTCGTCGTCGGCAGCGGCAGGCCCAGCTTATCCAGCCAGTCCTTGCGGATGATCGTCGACGTTTGCGCTTGGATGACCCGAAGCGCCGGAATGGCGAATTGTTTGCCTTCGAATACGCCGTCCGGCAGCGAAGGCGCAAGCACCTTCTTGAGCTGCTCGCCGTGCTGCTCGATCAGCGGACCGAGATCCGTCAGGCCGCCGCTCTTCACGTAGTTTTGTACGGTGGGCTTATCGTAGGTGAAGATAAGATCGGGCGCCGAGTTGGACGCCATCAGCACGTTCAGCTTCTTGACTTCCTCGGAGCGGGGCACGGTGACCCATTCAACCGTGATATTGTTCGGGTCGCCGAAGTTTTCCTGGACGTATTTCGTCATGAAATTGTCGGTCAACGGCGGCGCGCCCGCCGGAGCGTTGTTGCGGTCGAACAGCTCGATCTTCAGCGTGATCGGCGGTCCTTTCTGTTCCGGAGATGCGGATTGCGACGGCGCTGCGGAACCTGTCGGTGCCGCGGAGCCGGATGGTGCGGCCGAGCTGTTCGAGCCATTGTTCGAGTTGCCGCAGCCGGCCAACGCCAGAGCCGACGTCAAGACGACGGCCAGCGTTGCGGTTACGGGTTTGCGAAGAACGTTTCGCATGTTGTTGGGCCTCCCTTTAATCTATTGAATGATGTATAGTGACTTTAACCGACGAATCCGTCGGCCAAAGGCCGACTATCAGCCTTTAACGGCTCCGGCGAGCATGCCGGAGATGAAGTACCGCTGAAGCCAAGGATAGACGAGAATGATCGGAACCGTGGCGAACATAATGCTTGCGGCCTGCAAGCTTTGCGGCACCGGCGTGGTGGCGCTGAAGCCTTCCTGAGCGGAAGCGTCGTTCACGAAGCTGTTGACGACCATTTCGTACAGCTTCATCTGTATCGGGTACAGGTTCGAGTCATTGATGTAGAAAAGCGCGTCCTGGAACGTATTCCACCGATCGACCGCCGAGTACAGCGCCAGAGTCGCCAGAATGGGCAGGGACAGCGGCAGGACGATCCGAAGCAAATAGCGGAAATGGCCGCAGCCGTCCAGCCACGCGGAATCCTCCAGCTCCTCCGGCATCTGGGAGAAGGACGTTTTCAGAATGATCAGTAAGAAGGCGTTGACGAGGATCGGAAGAACCAGCGACCAAGCGTCGTTCAACAGGTGAAGCTCCTTCACCAGCAAGTAGTTCGGGATGATGCCGGGATTGAAGAACATCGTCACGATAATCATCGCGAACATCACGTTCTTCCCCTTGAAATTTCGCCTGCTGAGCGGATAAGCGGCCAGAATCGTGGCACACAGGCTAAGGACGGTGTATCCGACCACCAGTCCGATCGTAAACAGCAGAGAACGGATCATGCTCGAATCGCCCCATATATCCTTATAGGAGTTCAAGTTCCATTCGATCGGCCACAAGAACACCTCGCCGGACATGATGGCCCGGTTGCCGCTGAACGACAATGCGAAGATATGGATCATCGGCAAGACGCAGAACAGGCAGAAGATGCCGATTAGAATCATAATGACGGCATTGCCGAGCTTCTCCGAAGAATTTTGTATCATGGGCTCGCCCCCTTTAGAAAATGCCTTGGTTGTTTATTTTTCTCGAGATCAGCTCAGCCGTGAGGAGGAGAATCAATCCGACGACCGATTGGAACAGGCCGACGGCGGTCGCGATCGCGAATCTTGCCGACTGGATCCCGACGGTGTACACGTAAGTGCTGATGACCTGCGAGTAATCCGACACATAGTTGTTTGTCAATACGTATGGCTGCTCGAATCCGATGTTTGCCATGTTGCCGATCTGTAGAATGAACAGCACGATGATGGTCGGCTTGATCCCCGGCAGCGTGACATGCCACGTCTTGCGCATTCTCGTGGCGCCGTCCATATCGGCTGCTTCGTATAGTTCTTTGTTGATTCCGGTCAGCGCGGCCAAGTACAGGATCATCCCCCAGCCGGCAGAGTGCCAGACTCCGGCTCCTACGTAAGTCGCAACCCACAAAGCCGGTTTCTCCAAGAACGGAATCGCGGGTACGCCGATCGCATTCAGCATCTGGTTGATCGTTCCGTAATTGGTCGAGAGCAGCTCGATCGCCATGCCGCCGACGATAACCCAAGAGATGAAGTGGGGCAAATACATCAGCGTCTGGCTGACCCGCTTGTACCAATGCACCCGGATCTCATTCAGCATCAGCGCCAAAACGATAGGAATCGGAAACGTCAGCAAGCCCAGAAAGTTTAGCATCAGCGTGTTGCGCAGAGCCTTGTAAAACTCGGGCAGAGAGAAGATTTCCTTAAAGACGTCGAAGCCCGCCCAAGGACTGGCCCAGATTCCCTTGAAAATGTTGTAATCCTTGAAGGCCACCAAGACGCCGGCCATCGGAATATACCGGAAGACGATAAAGAAGGCCATCGGAATTATCATCATGATATAGAGCGGCCATTGGCGGCGCCAGTAACCTGCTCCCCCTTTCATGGCGACTGCTAGAGCAGGGCTGTTGAGATGAACTTCCGTCTTCATGTCATCGATCCTTTCCAGTGGGGCTTGTTCGCAAGCCGAGTGTGCTTGCAAATTCATCTTAGCAGGGGGAATAACCGTCTGATAGAAGAGAGATGCACAGTTTGTTATAAGATTCTCCGAGGGCCGATTCGTCTGCCGAAAATGCAAATAAACGGCTTGGACCCTGTCCAAGCCGCTCTCGAATTGCGCGGATGCTCTTAACGAATATAACCCTTCGCCAGTTCGGTCGGGTTGACGCCGATGTACTTCTTGAAGAGGCTGCTGAAATAGGGAACGTTCTTATACCCGACCCGATCGGCCACTTCATAGACCAGCATGTTTTTCTCCAACAGGAGTTCCTTCGCCTTCTCCATCCGTACGCGAGTCAAATAATTGTTGAACGTATCGCCCGCGATATTTCTGAAAATCTCCGAAAGATAGTTCCGGGAAATGTTGACTTTATCCGCAAGCTCGCCGATCGTTACGTCTTCGGCATAGTTTTCGTGGATATACTGCAGCATGAAATCGACGGCTTGCCGATGCTTGCTGCTCCCCTTCCACTCCCGGCTGCGGCATATCGCGGAAACGGTCGATTTCAGCCATTCCTCGAGCGAATCCAATCTGCATAGCTGCATGATCTCATGCTGAGGCAGGCCCTCGGGAAACAGATCGTCCACCACGATTCCGGCTTCGTACAAGCTATACGTAAGCACGCCCCACCATTCGCCGGCAATCCATTGAACCTCGGAGGGAGTCAGCCTCCTGCTCTTCTCCAAGGCTTGAAACTGTTCCTCGATCAAGAGGCAAGCCCGCCCCTCATGACCGCTCTTGATCGCGCTTGTCAATTCTTGATAGAACTTCACCGGGCGCGGCAAGGGATGGATCTCGGGCGAAGAAGAAGATGAGGTGTCCCCGTCGAGCTCGTATAGCTCATATCCTTTAAGAGCCGTACTCTGCCTCAGTTCAATCGCCCGAAACGCTTCCTCCGTGGAATCCGAGATCCGCACCCAATGGTCCTTGACGTACCCCCATCCGATCCGAAGGTTGATTTTCAGATACCGGCTTACGCTCTCGATGACCTCGGAGCCGAATTGCCGAAGATTCAGGCGAAGCTCCGCCTCCGTAAGGGATGGCTCGGGATGCACGAGAACGGCCGACCTCGTCCCATGCAGCTCCGTATAGGTGTAAGTACGGAAAATCGCCGAAGCGATTTCCCTCGCGACATTGCTGACGGCAAAGCGAAAAAGGTTCATATCGGCGATCGACAAGGCATTCACGCGCGCGTCCCTCGCGATCTCGATGCCGATCACGAGATGGCGGGCATGCTTCCAGAATCGATAGGCCGGAGGCAGCTCGCCATCCTCCCGGTAAGGGCGGTCCAGCGTGCCCGAAACGACGGACTTGACCCATTCTTTCTCGATAAAGGGCTGATACCGGGTGAGACGCTCCGACAACTCGACCTGCTCCAGAAGCTTGGAATGCTCCTCGCGGATCTGCTTCACCACTTTGTGAAGAACCGTCTTTAGAGTCGATACGCTTACGGGCTTGGTCAAGTAATCGACCACGTTCAGCCTCATCGCCTGCCGCGCGTATTCAAAATCCGTGTAGCCGCTAAGGATGACGATTTTGCCGTGAAAATCGTCGCCGCGCAAGTGTTCGATCATCCCCAGGCCGTTCATCACGGGCATGTAAATATCCGTGATTACAAGGTCCGGCCGGGTCTGACGAATCAAGCGCAAACCTTCTTCTCCGTCCATCGCTTCCCCGGCCCATTCGGCCCCGAGCTCGTCCCACGGAATCACTTGCTTCATGCCCCTCAATACGTTGCGATCGTCGTCGATAATCACGATTTTCCACACGGTCCTGCCTCCTTCAGCCCTCATACTCCTTCGCGGCATTCCGCAGCGCGTCGAACGCCTGCTCGGGCGACTTCTTGCCGAAGCTTAATTCGTCGCGAACAAGCCCCCAGTCCTTATCGATCCAGTTCGTCCATCCGCTCGCTCCCGGCGTCCATTGCTGTCCGTCCTGCAACGTCGCATTGTACAAAATCATGCCGGTCTGATCGGCCACGCTGAAGGTCGAATCGACCGCGTCCGCGACCGTCGAGTTGACGGGCACGCCCCGGCTTGTTCCCAGAATGGCGCCGGCTTCTTCGCTGTTGATGAACCAGTCGACGAACGATTTCGCCTCCTCCACATGCTTCGAGGCTGCGGAAATTCCAAAAAACATGGAAGGCTTCAGCCAACCGCCCGCCTCTTCCGCCCGGGGCATCGTGACGAGCGCATAAGCGCCGGGCTTGATGCTGTCCCAGGCTCCATAGCTGCTGCTATAACTAAGCCTGATCATAATGATCCCTTTTAACATCAGATCGGCAGAAGGGTCGAACTCCTTGTCCGAAGCATTCACATCGGCGGGAGGAACCGCCCCGGATTCCCGTAAATCCTGCCACTGGTACGCCCAATCGAGAAAGACCTGTTTGTCGATATTGAACTTCCCGGTATCCGTAATCACAAACCCCTTGCCCCGCGCGTACTGATAAGCGCTGTAAGCGAAAACGTCTCCGGCATAGTCCTTGGTGACATATTGGCCGACGCCAAGCTTCGGTACGCTCTCTCTCGCAAGCTTGAAGAAATCCTCCCATGTCCAGCCGTTAACCGGCAGCGGAATGGCCGACTTTTCCATGGCCGCCTTGTCGTAGATCATCCCATGAGCGACCGAGCCCAACGGGACGGCATACATCTTATCGTTGATATACCCGAGCTTCGTCAATTTACCGTCGACATTCGTCAGGTCGACGGCCCCCGTCAGATCGGCCAGCTGGTTCCGCGAGGCCCAATCGGCGACCCATCCCGGATCGATCTGGATAATATCCGGCGCGTTTCTGGCCGCCGCTTGTGTGGACAGCCGGTCCAGGTATCCGTCCATCCCCGAATAGTCCGGTTCAAACGTCACATTCGGGTGTTTCTTGGAGTAAGCCTCCAGCGCTTTCATCGTCACTTTATGCCGGGATTGCGCTCCCCACCACATGATGCGAAGCTTTATGCTCTCTCCGGCGGTCTTGTCCCCTGTCCGGATCGATAACTCCTCTTCGGAGGATGGAAGGGTTCCCGAAATGCCGAAGCCGCATGCCGCGAGCGGCAGAAACAGGGCGGCAACGGCCGAAATGAAGGATAAGCGCTTCCAAAAGGCCATAGTCCTTACATCTCCCCTTGTTTTAAGGTATCTAATCTATCATACCGTTCTGATCCGACTTGGAGTAGACGAGAGATACACAATTTCCTTCATTATTATCCGATTTGCCGCTCCGGTTGCTCTTCGAGCAGAGGCAGTCGAACGATAACCCTCGTACCGCCTCCTTCACGCGAATTTAGTGCCACTCCATATTTGTTTCCGAAGTACGCGGAAATTCGCTCTTCGACATTCCGGATCCCGTATCCGCCGCTTTTCTTATGAACGGCGGGTTCTCCGCCCGAACGGAGTCCGACTCCGTCGTCCTCTATCGTGATCAGGAGCTGATCGCCGAGCCTTCGCATGACGACCTCGATCTCCCCCTGGCTTCGGTGGTGAAATCCGTGAATGATGGCATTCTCGACAAACGGCTGCAGCACCATCTTGGGCATATAACAGGAGCCGAGTCCTTCCGGAATGTCCGATCGAAATTGCAGCAAGCCGCTGAATCGAATTTGTTGAATTTCGATATAGCTGCTCAGATGCTCCATCTCTTCATGAACGGTAATGAACGTATTTCCGTTCGAAAGCCCGATTCGGAACATTCGGCCCATCAGCTCGAGAATGCGACTGATTTCTTCCTGACCGTTGGCAATCGCCATCCAATTTAATTGGTCTAACGTGTTATAGAGAAAGTGCGGATTGATGTTCGCTTGAAGCGCATCGATCTCCGCTCTTCGCTGCAGCTCATGCCGCTGCCTGAGAGACTGTACGAGCTCTTGGATCTTCTCATTCTGCTTCCGGTAGCCCGAAAATAAATATCCGAACTCGTTTTCGTAATCTTCCGGCAATTTCGCATTCTCGCCTTCAAGCGAGTATTGATTCATCGCGCCAACCAGCTTCTTGATCGGCTTCGTGAATTGCCGGCTGATCAGCATCGTCAGAATCACCGTAAGCAGAATGGCCACCGCTCCAATCGCGGCAATGGCTTTCGTCAGCTTAAGGCTGCCTTTCGTGATCTGCGACCAGGGCGTCAACTCGACCATCGTCCAATCCGAGTTGCGGCTTCGGGAGTATACAAGCAACGAGCCGGAGTCGCTCTGGGAATCCTGGATCCGGAATACGCCGGATTGTCCCTGCATCTCCGCGGCCCGCCGGGACCACGAATCGCCGTCCGGCACGCTCCCGATATGCAGAATGGGATTCCCCGAAGCGTCCAGCAGCATTCGGCTGATCTGGCCGGTTGAATGGCCTGCCAACACTTCCTTCAGCATATCCGCCTTCACATGCATGACCAAGTATCCGATCAGCTTATTATTGTTAAGGATCGTTCGCACGAAGCTCAGGACAGCAACCTCTCCTTGAAACGACTGGCGTCGGTATTCGTCCGTCCACGCCATGTCGTTGCGCTTGACGCTCTCGGCCCAGTATTGCCGAGACGCCTCCTCC
This sequence comes from Cohnella sp., assembly GCF_041641335.1. Classification (NCBI taxonomy): domain Bacteria; kingdom Bacillati; phylum Bacillota; class Bacilli; order Caryophanales; family Paenibacillaceae; genus Cohnella; species Cohnella sp. Next base: position 12,737 of record NZ_JBEPYQ010000077.1, read on the forward strand.
AAGTTCCGGAACTGAATGTAGCTCTCGGAATCTCCGTATTGCGGCTTGTGCATATAGACATCGATCCCCTCGATCAGAGGAATCGAGTTCGTTAAGCTGGCCAAGGACTGCTTGACCTCTTTGAATTGCTGGTATCGGGCGAACTCGTCCTCGGAGTGGCTTCCCGATAACAGGGAGATCAGCACATTGTCTCTTGAGGTAGACAAGGAAATCTGCTCAATCGTCGTCAACCGCGTGGTGATTTCATTATTCAGCATGTTCAGCAGATTATGTTGATTGCTGGAGGCCGTCGTGGCAAGCTCATTCGAGGTCAGGCTGTAGCTGGTCCATATCGCCGCCCCGATCATGATGACGATCAGGAACGCGAAGCTGCCGAAAAACAAATTGTCGACCCGGAATTTCTTGAATGGATTTCCCATGCGAATTCGGCACTCCTTCGCTCGCTGATTAAAGACGTTATCGCACAGCTTTCATACTATTACTTCATGACCGGCGTGGCAATAGCCTCAGAAAAGGATAGCGATTTTTATACTTTCTGAATCAAGCAAAAAAAACCTTCCGGCAGAGCCGCCTCAGCGCTCTGTCCGGAAGGTTTTTATTATTCTTTCTTTTTCTTGCGCTTCCGAGGCTTCTTCTCTCCGCCACCGGCCTGCTGCTGTTGTTGCGGAACCGCGGCATCCGGCTTGACGAGAGGCTTGGACGGCCTGGACGGTTTGCCCGCTCCTCTGGAGCCGCTGTCTCCGCGGCCTTTGCGCTTGCCGTAAGACTTGCCGCCGTCGGCTTCGTCATCGATCGTCTTGTAGTTGCCCGAACGCGGCAGCCCCCACATATCGAGCCCCGCTCCGCGCCGCTTGCCTCTGGCCGCTTTGTCGTTCTCCCGAGCGCCGCCGCTTCCACCCGCAGCGTCGACCGGGACAGGCTTAGGCGCTTCAGCCGGCAACGGCGCGCTCACGCTCTCCGCCTCGCCGCGCGGCTTCTTCTTCCGCTTCCCGCCGCCGGAGACGACGCTGTTGTAGAAGCCGCCGTCCAGCTCGACCGGCACCGCTTCGCCGCGCCCTGCACCGCGCTCCTTGCGGCGGTCGTTGCGCTCCTCGCGTCCCGCTCCCCCGCGGCCTCCGCCTTTACCGCCGTCGGAACCTACGCGACCGCTCCGCTCGCCGGAGCCCGAGCCGCCACCGCCGCCAATGCCGACCCAGCGGCCCGCGGCGTTCAGTTTCTTGCGCTTGCGCGCGGCGTTGCGCCCAGGCCCGGCCCCCGGCCCGCCGCGCGCGTCGACGAAGCTGACGCGCTCTGCGCTCCGCGGCTTCATGTTGACCAGCTCGAAATCGATCGTATGCTCGTTCATGTTTACCCGGGCGACGCGAATCTCGACCTCGTCGCCGATCCGGTAAATCTTGGACGACCGTTCCCCGATCAGCGCCATATGAAGCTCATGGAAGTGGTAATAGTCGTCCGTCATATCGCTGAGACGAATAAGTCCTTCGACCGTATTTTCCAGCTCGATGAACATGCCGAAGCTTGTGACGCCGCTGATGATGCCGGGGAACTCCTCGCCGATCTTGTCCAGCATATACTCGGCCTTCTTCAGCTTCTCTGTGTCCCGCTCGGCGTCGACCGCCGTGCGCTCCCGATCGGACGATTGCGAGGCAATATCCGGCATCCTTGCGTTCAGCGAATCATAGCGATTCTCCGGCAGAGCCCCGTCGTTCTCCAGCACCTCGCGCATGACGCGGTGGACGATGAGATCGGGATAACGGCGAATCGGCGACGTGAAGTGCGTATAATAGTCCGCCGCGAGCCCGAAGTGACCCAGACTCTCCGCTTCGTACTTCGCCTGCTTCATCGATCTCAGCAGCATCGTGCTGAGCACCGTCTCTTCCTTCGAGCCGCGAATTTCCTCCAGCAGCGTCTGCAGCGCTCTCGGATGCACCGTATTTCCCTTGCCGCGCACGGCATAGCCGAAGTTGCTCGCGAACTGCATGAAAGTCAGCAGCTTCTCGTTGGTCGGCTCCTCGTGAATCCGGTAGACGAACGGCGCCTTCAGCCAGTGAAAATGCTCCGCAACCGTCTCGTTAGCCGCCAGCATGAACTCTTCGATAATCTGCTCGGCGATCGACCGCTCGCGCTTGACGATATCGACCGGTTTGCCCTGCTCGTCGACGATGACCTTCGATTCCTGAAAATCGAAATCGATCGCGCCCCGGCGCATCCGCATCGACCGCAGGCCCAAAGCCATCTCCTTCATCAGCTTAAACGTATCGACAAGGCTCGAATACCGCTCAGCCACTTCCGGATCCTCGTCGTTCAAAATTTTCCGCACGTTCGTATACGTCATTCTCTCCGTCGTGCGAATGACGCTCGTAAACAGGTCGTAACGGACCCGCTTCATCGTGCCCGGCTCGAACTCCATCTCGCACGACATCGTCAGCCGGTCCACCTGCGGATGAAGCGAGCAGATACCGTTCGACAGCCGGTGCGGCAGCATCGGAATAACTCGGTCGACCAAGTAGACGCTGCAGCCCCGGTTGTAGGCTTCCTCGTCCAGCTTAGACTTCTCGCGCACGTAATAGCTGACGTCGGCGATATGAACGCCGAGCAGCAGGTTGCCGTTCGGCAGCCGCTCCACGTTCACCGCGTCGTCCAGATCCTTGGCGTCCTCGCCGTCGATCGTCACGATGACCTTGTTCCGCAGATCGCGGCGTCCTTGCTGCACGATCTCCTCTTCCGTAATCGTATCCGGCGCGGATTCCGCCTCGGCCAGCACGTCGCCAGGGAAGCTCTCGGGCAATCCGTGCTTGCGGATAATGCTCAGAATATCGACGCCCGGATCGTCCTTATGGCCGAGAATCTCGATAATTTCGCCTTCCGCGGCCGTGCGGCCTTCCGGGTAGGTAACGATGTTCACGACGACCTTCTGTCCGGTCACCGCTCCCTTGAAATTTTCCGCCCGGATGAAAATATCCTTCGTAATCCGCTTGTCGTCCGGCACCACGAAACCGAAGCTCTCGTGATTGTGGAACAGGCCGACGACCTGCGTCACCGCCCGCTTGACGATGCGGACGATCTCGCCTTCCAGCTTGCCGTTCTCGTTCTTCGCGGACACCCGCGCCAGCACGATGTCCCCGTTCATCGTCCCCTTCATGTCATTGGCATGAATGTACAGGTCGGGGTGCTCCTTGTCTTCGGGGATCAAGAAAGCAAACCCTTTGGGATGGGTCTGAATACGACCGCGCAGCAAATTCATTCGTTCCGGAACGCCGTAACGGTTCGAGCGCGTCAGCAGCACCTTGCCCTCTTGCTCCAGCCCGGTCAGAAGACGCAGAAATTCCTTGAACTCCTCCGCGTCTTCGATGCCGAAATGTTTCTCCAACTCTTTGTACGTTAATGGTTTATAGGCGGTCTCCCGCATAAAATCGAGCAGCTCCTGCTCCGTGCACAGCGGCATCCGAATCACCTCGTCCAATTATAGTATACACACATTGCGGCTTCGGCAATCGGACGAATCTCCCTCCTGCGCGCCCTCCATGCAAAAAAGGCAGGAAGCTCTCGCCCCCTGCCTGATCTCATCCCGCGTTAGTTCTTGACGAAATAAGCAACCACCAAAGAAAGGATGAAGAAACCAACCGCCAAGCCGATCGTCAGACGCTGCAGGAACAGATCGATTCCGCGGGCCTTCTGCTTTCCGAACAAGTGCTCAGCGCCCCCGGAGATCGCTCCCGACAAGCCTGCGCTCTTCCCGCGTTGCAGCAGAACGACCGCAATCAATCCGATCGAGAAGATGACCAAGATAATTTTCAGTACGACGTCCATCGCTTACACCCCCTAAATCCCGTTACAAAAACAGTATTTTTATTTTATCACAACATCCGCCCGGTTGACAACCTTCCAAAAAATATCAATCTATCGGACGCATACAGACGCTGATTAATCAGAAGAAATCCATCAAATAAGCCGTTCTCTCGGGAATCCGGCGTTCCAGCCGCTTTAAGCCCTCGGCTGAACCGCTCACCCGACCGACCGACGCGAGCCAGGTCGGCTTGCGCCCTCCGAGCAGCATCGCCGTTAACGCCTGAATGTCGCAGGAGATCGCGTCCGCTCCGGAATCCGCAGCGCCATCGACACGCTCCAGAGTCCCTTCGCCTTCCTTGCTCCACGACAACCGGAACGTTCCGTCGTTCCAAGGAGCATGCCGATCCTCCAGCCGCAGCAGCACCGACTCTTCGCCCGTTCCCTGTTCCCAGGCATACTGCTTCGCGAACGCTTCCGCATCCACGATCCGCGACATGAAATACGGAATCAGCTCCTGCCCGATTCTAGGATCGTCCAGCAGGTAAGGAAACCCGTCGTCGATCGGTGCGAACAACGTCGTCTCCCCGATCATCGAGTCATGGTTGGCTATGAACGTCCAGAGCGCCGTCCTGGCCGTTTCGTCCAACGCGACGATCTCGTGCACCGTCATTTTCCCGTCTAAGCAATCGTAGAACACGTAGCCTTCCGGAGAGCCCTCCTCATTGAAGTAGACGACCGCCGCCCCTTCTTTGTGCAGCGCCCGCTCCGTCCACCAATCGGCCGAACGCGCCAACATCCCGTTGTAACGGGAAGCGTATGTCGAATAGATCGCGTCCAGAACGGCGACATCCGGCTTCGCCATCCTTCTCACCTCGCCCGGAGTCTCCTTGCGGGAAGGCAGCAGGCGGGTCGGAATCGCGTACTTCTTGCGCTCGATCGTCAGCTCGTACCCGTACTTCCTGTAAAACGAAAAAGAGAACGGGTGGAGCATGCTCAGGCTTTGCCCTTCGTTTCTCATCGTCTCCAACGCATGAGAGAGCAGCCGGCCGACGCAACCTTGCCTTCTCGCCTCCGGCCATGTCGCGACGCCGGCCACGCCGCCCATCGCCATCTTCTTCCCCTGGACCCATACTTCCAGCGGAAGCAGCGTCAATGCGGACATCAGCTTATTTGCCCCGTCGAAGACGCCCCAGTCCTGCTCGGGCAGGTACGTCTGTTTTCGCTGCTTCAGCTGATCATCCGTCCAGCGCATCTGGAACGCGAACTGAGACAGCGCCATCCTCTCGTAATAGTCCTGCTCCGTCAGTTGCCGAATCTCCAATTCCATCCACCTCATTCCTTTGTCATCCCATCTCCTCCATCCTAGCAAAAAGAAGCCTTATCCGAAACCGTTCTTCTTCATGCAAGGAATGGGGGCGTTCAGGACTGCAACGCTTTCCCAACCTCGTAATCGCCCAAATCGATGTCCGTCTCCAGTCCGAGCGCCAGTCTCGCCAATTGGCTTCCCAAGTAAGGGCCAACGGTTAGCCCGGACGCTCCGAGTCCATTGGCAACGAGCAGCCCTTCCCATTCCTGCACGGCGCCGATCACGGGCAGAAATCCGGGAGTAAACGGGCGGAACCCCGTCCGCATCTCTACGAAGGCGGCATTGGTCAGCTCCGGAGCCGTTTCCAATCCTTTGTTGAGAATTTCCTGCATGCCGCCTGCCGTCATTCTTGAATCGCTGCGTTCGACCCCGTTCTCGTGCGTCGCCCCGATCACGATCCTCCGCTGCTCGAAAGCGAGCAAATATTGATCGCTTGGAGGGATAACGACAGGCCAGGAGCCGGTGTCCGGGTCGCCCTCCAGCTGAAGATGCATAATCTGAGCTTTCTGAAAGCTCACGTTAAAGCGGAGACCCAGCGGCTGCAGCAGGTCTCTTGCCCACGCGCCGGCGCACGCGATAACGGCGTCCGCCAGATACCGTTTCCCGTCGGCAATCGCTCCCGTCACGCGAGTCCCCTCATAGGTCAACTCGGCGTCTCCCCGGACGAGAACGGCTCCGTGCCGAACCGCAGCGCGGATGAGCGCATCGCGAAGCGCACGGCCGTCTACCCTCGCGGCGCCGCCGATGCGAACGGCGCAATAGCCTTCCGCCAGCAGCGGGAACCGTTCGCTAGTCTCCCTCTCGTCCAGTACCGCGATCTCGCCGATCTCCGGGGCTTCCTCCCGGCGCAGACGCGCCCGCTCCTCCATCTTGCCGATTTTCTCAGGGTCCGTATGTATGCTAAGCGCTCCGACCCGAGCGTACCCCGTGTCGGTCTCCCCGTCCTCCCGCAACTGTTCGATCAATTCCGGATAATAGCGCGCGCCTGCCTTGGCCAGTCTATACCACGCCTGATTGCGCCGCTGCGACAGCCAAGGGCAGATGATGCCCGCCGCAGCGTCCGTCGCCTGCCCAGCGTCTTTGCGATCGATCAGGGTAACGTCGGCTCCGCTTCGGGCAAGCTGGTAGGCGGTCGACGCTCCGAGAATTCCGGCGCCGATGACGATGTAGGTTCTCATGCTCAAGTTCCTTTCGATTTCCAATGACAGTCCCTTCATACTACACCGGGTTCGATGCGTCTTCAAGATCATCCGTCAGCCCGCCGAAAAATAGAAAAAGGCCGGCTTCGCGTCCCCGGAACGCCGGGCAACGCACAAGCCGACCGATGAAACGAAAGGCGGCGACGGGTTGGCCCGTCCTGCCTCCTCTAATGCTTTAAACCCAGCCCCGAGCCTTGAACCACTCGAAGTTGTTTTTCGCGCTGACGATCGAAGAAACCTCGTATTGCTCCTGCTCGATGATGACGTATTCCACGCCGGCCGATTCGCATGCCGCGAGCGCGGAATCCCAGTCGACGGAGCCTTTGCCGATCTCCGCGTCGGTGCCGTCTTCTTTGAAATCCTTCGCGTGAACGACCGGAAGGCGTCCCGCGTATTTGTTCACGTATGCCGCAGGGTCTTGACCTCCGACCTTCACCCAGCCCAGATCGAATTCCGCGAACAACAAGTCTGCCGGAACTCTCTCCAGAATATGATCGATAACCAGTTTATCGCCGACCGGCTTGAATTCGAACGCGTGGTTATGATAGCCGAACTCGAGTCCGGCTTCGGTCACGATCCGTCCCGCCTGCTCCAGCGTATCCGCCATTTTGTACACGTCGTCGAGCGCCGGGTTGTCGCCGAGCGGATAATAAGGCACGATGAAGCGCTTCAATCCCAGCTCCTGAGCGTACTCCACTTGCTTCTTCAGATTGTCCCAGATCGCCGGATCGTTGACGGTTAAGCCGACATGCGCGGAAGGGGCGTTAAGGCCGGCATCGGCCAGCGCCTGCTTCACGTCTTTCGCGGAATGTCCGTAGTAACCGGCCAGCTCCACGTTTTTGTAACCGATTTCGCCAATCTCCCTGATCGTGCCCAAGAAGTCCTTCTCGCTGCGGTCGCGCACGGAATACAATTGAATGCCCACCTGCGGTTTGCTCATTTGATTTTCCACCATCCCATGGTTTGGTTGTTCGCGCGGCGGTCCGCGCGGCTTCCAACTTGTCTGCCTCTTTTATTATAGGCTTGGCGGCGCTTTTCCACGAGAGAAGTTTTTGTCCTCTTTATATGCATTTTGGAGTTCCGCCCCTCCGCATCGCGGGCCGGGGCGGATAGAAGCGGCCCGAATTCAGCCGCGATCGGATCGGGACAGCTTGACCACGGCACCAAGAGCGGCGGCAATCTCCCGCTCGACGGCCTGGGCTACGACGTTCGTATGCGGATCGTACTCTGCCGCGAGATCGGAATCCGCATAGCCGTCCACCGCCACGATTGCTCCGGCCCTTGCTCCCCTCAGGCTCGCCACGACGTACAGCGCGGCGATTTCCATCTCCACCGCGACCGCTCCGGCCTGCTTGTATGCCTTATGCGGAATCTCCAGCGCTCCTTGGAAGAAGACGTCCAGCGACACCGTAATGCCTTGCCGGACGACTCCGCCTTGTTCCAGCGCGCTTTCGTACAGAGCCTGAACGACCCGGCCGTCTCCGACGGCGGGGAAGCCGTCCGGCACAAGCTGGCGCGTCAGCCCTTCGGCGCGAACGGCCGCGGTGCTGACCACCAGGCTGCCCGCCGGCGTCTCCTCCGAATAGGAGCCTGCGGTCCCTACTCGAATCAATGTCGTCGCTCCTCCGCGAATCAGCTCTTCGAAGCAGATCGCGGCTCCGGCGGAACCCACTCCATGACTGGCCACCGCCACGGTAATGCCCTCGTACTGTCCGACGAACGTGCGGTATTCGCGGCTGAACGCCAGTTCCCGGGCTCCTTCCAGACGGGCGGCGATGACCGCCGCCCTTCCCGGATCGCCGCATACGAGAACGTACGGAGGGATATCCTCCGAATGGACTTGCAGAATAGGCAGTAACATCTTAATCGAACTCCTTCCTGGTCCACTCGTCCTCGGGAATCGGCAGCGCCTCTCCGGAGAAACGCTGCTCCGCGAACGGATCGGCTTCATTGTGGAAGCCGTTGCGCTCCCAGAATCCCGGACGATCCTCTGTCATGAATTCGATCCGCCGCACCCATTTCGCGCTTTTCCAGAAATAGCGGTGCGGCACGATCGTGCGCAGCGGCCAACCGTGCTTGTCTGTCAGCGGCTCCCCCTCGTAACGATAGGCAAGCATGACGTTATCCATCAACAGATCGGACAGCGGCACGTTCGTCTCGTAGTCGGGGTCGGCGTGGAACATCACGTAACGGGCCTCGGGCTTCGGCTTGACCCGGGACAGCAAATCCTTAAACAGCACGCCTTCCCACTCCGTGCCGAACTTCGACCAGCGCGTCACGCAGTGGATGTCGCATTCGATTCGGGAGACAGGCAGCCCGAGCACGTCGTCATACGTCAGCTCAAGCGGCTCCTCCACCTCTCCGTCGATCGTCAGCCGCCACTGCTCCATATCATATCGGGGAATATCCCCCTCGTGCAGAATCGGAAACTTGGCCGTCAACGTCTGCCCCGGGGGCAGCCGCCCCCCGAGCGCCTCGTTCGCCTCCGACGGAGCGATCGGTTTGGCCTTCTTTAATCTTTCCGCTTTGTTATGCATCTTGCCGCCTCCTATCCTTCCGCGCCGATCCGGGATCCGGCTATCTGGAGCTGGTGCCCGAGCTTTGCGCATCCTTGACGAATTCCTTGTTCTTGAACAAAAACATCGCGGCGATCGTAACGGCGTAAGGGACCATCTGAGTAAAATGCGAAGGCATCGCGAACCCTTGCAGACGAATGCTGAACGCATCCATGAGCCCGAACAGCAAGCTCGCCGCAGCGACACCCAGCGGTCCCGATTGTCCGAGCATGGTGGCCACGAGCGCGATGAAGCCCCGTCCGGCCGTCATGCCCTCCGTGAACATCGTCACCTGGCCAAGCGACAGCTGCGCCCCGGCCAGCGCGCACAGAACGCCGCACGCCAGCATCGCGCCATACTGATAGCGCCGCACTTGAATGCCCAGGCTCCGGGCGGCCAGCGGGTTGTCTCCGGCGGCCAGGAAGCGGAAGCCTCCGATCGTCCGGTAGAAATAGTACCACATCGCCCCGACCAGCACGAAGGCCAGATAGACAAGCGGCGAATGGCCGGACAAAATATCTCCGACGACGGGAATGTCCTTGATCAGGGGAATGTCCCACTTCGGAAGCCCGACCATGTCCTTATTATAATAAGCTCCCTTGACGTTAAATAAAGTTCGCAGACTGAAGGTGGTCAGCCCCGCAGCCAGAAGATTCATGGCGATGCCGACGACGATGACGTTGGCCCGCAAATGAATGCACAGATAAGCGAACAGCAGCGCGAAAAGCGACACGCAGCCGATGGAGAACGCGATGGCCGCTCCCGTGTTGCCGAAGTAATGATTGCCGACGATCGCCGAGAACGCGCCGATCAGCATCAAGCCCTCCAGGCCGACGTTAAACAAGCCTACTCTCGCGCACAGGGCTCCCCCCAGCGCGGCGAGCAGGATCGGCGTCAGCATGCGAAGCGCCGAGTTGAACAAGGCCAGATCAAACAGCTGCTCCATTCGGGTCCCCCTCCTTTCTGCGTCTCCGGAAGCCCCGAACGAATTTGACGGTAATGAACAAAATCAGCACCGCCTGAATGACATCGCCGATCTCCAACGGCACGTCGGTATTCATCTCCACGCCCATGCCTCCTGTCTGCAGAGCAACGAGGAAGAAGGCCGCGATCGCCGTACCGACCGGATGCGCGTTCGCCAGCAGCGCGGCCATAATGCCCGTCCAGGCAAAGTCCGCCGCCACGAAGGAATTGTCGATGTACCGATACTGCGAGCCCAGCACCTCGCCGGCTCCCGCCAGCCCGGCCAGCCCGCCGCTGGCGAACATGACCCCGAGCATCAGAGGCGTCCGTCTGACGCCTCCATAGACGGCGAACAGCGGGTTGCCCCCCATCATCCGCGCCTCGTATCCCGATACGGTCCTTGTCAAATACACATAAAGCGCGACCATCGCGGCAAGCGCCAGCAGCAGCCCGACGTGCGCGGGCATGCCCTTGAACAGCTTGGGCAGCCAGATCGCGTTATCGATCATCTGCGACTGAGCCATCGCGGCCGAACCGGTCTTGTCTTTGAATGGATAAGCCACCATATAGCTGGCGAACAGCGTAGCGATATAGTTCAGCAGCAGCGTCGTGATCAGCAGGTTCATCCGGAAGCGAGCGTCCATATACCCGGCGAAGGCCGACCACAGACCGCCGGCGGCAATTCCGACCAACATGGAGACGACAGCGACCAGCCATCCCGGTCCAGGCACATACAGCGCCGTCAGCGCCGCCGCCAAGCCTCCGAGCGCCATCTGGCCTTGGGCCCCAAGATTGAAAAATCCGGAACGGAACGCGATGGCGGCTCCCAAGCCGACGAGAATGACGGGAGTAGCGCGATTAAGCGTGCTAGCGAGGAAGTAGAAGCTGCCGAACGCCCCCTTCCACATCTCCGCATAGGTTTCCAGAATCGAGCCCCCCGCGATGACGATGGCGATCGATCCCGCGAGCAAGCCGAGCGCGATGGCGGCCGTCGGCCCGAGAAGGGAAGCCGTCAGCTTCTTCCATTTATCCATTGCGCTTCCCTCCTACCATTAACAGACTCAGCTTTTCTTCCGTCGCTTCCCCTTCTTGCAGTTCCCCGACGATCTTGCCCTCGTACATGACGAGAATGCGATCCGACAGCTTCAATATTTCCGACAGCTCCGACGATACGAGCAGAATGGCGCCTCCGGCGTCCCTTTTGCGCAGCAGCTGCTCGTGGATCGTCTCCATCGCTCCGATGTCGACGCCCCGGGTCGGCTCCGCCGCGATAAGGAAAGGCGTCTGCTGCGCAATCTCGCGGGCCACGATCAGCTTCTGAAGATTGCCGCCGGACAGGTTCTGGGTTTCGTTATCCGGCGAGCCGGCCTTGATCGCATACTGCTTGATCCACTCCGAGACGCGCGCCTTTACCGTCCGCCCCTGCAGAAATCCGAGTTTGCCCAGCTTGCGCTGATGGCCCATCGTTCCCGTCTCCGCCACCGTCGCCGACTTGCTGGCTCCCCAGACATAGCGGTCCTCCGGGATGTGGGCCAGCCCCGCGTTCCGGAACTCCCGGGCCGACTTCCCCGTGACGTCGGCTCCGAGCAGAGCGACCGTTCCTCCGGCCGGCTTGGTCAACCCCGAGATGGCCTGAAGCAGCTCCGATTGGCCATTGCCGGAAATGCCCGCGATGCCGACGATCTCTCCCGCTCTGACGTGCAGGCTGACGGAATCTACCGCAGGCTTGCTCCCGCTTCCGAGCACGGACAGCTCCTTGATCTCCAGCACCTTATCCTTCGGCGAGGCCGGCTGCTTGTCCATCGCGGCAAGCGGCCTGCCGACCATCAATCTGGACAATTCCTCGATGCTGGTCCGAGACGCCTCCAGCACGCCGGTCACCTCCCCGTCCCTCAGGACGGTGATGCGGTCGGCCGCGCTCATGACCTCGTTCAGCTTATGGCTGATCAGAATAAAGCTCTTGCCCTGCTTGGTCAGCGTCCGGATCGCTTCCAGCAGCTCGCCCACCTCCAGCGGAGTCAGCACTCCCGTAGGCTCGTCGAGAATGATGATTTCCGCCCCTTGGTAGAGCACCTTGAGAATTTCCACCCGCTGCTGGACGCCCAGCGGGCAGTCGACGATTCTCGCTTTCGGGTCCACGCGGATTCCGTATTTTTCCGACAACGCCTCCACCTGGGCGACAGCGGCTTTACGATCGAACCGCAGCTTGCCCGGCTCCTTGCCGATCACGATGTTTTCCGCGACCGTGAAGTTCTGGAACAGCATGAAATGCTGATGAACCATGCCGATGCCATGAGCAATGGCGTCCTTCGGGTCGGCGAACCGAACCTCGCGGCCTCCGATTCGAATCGTCCCGGAGGACGGCTGTTCCATTCCGTACAGAATGCGCATCAGCGTCGTTTTGCCGGCTCCGTTCTCCCCTACGATCGCGTGCACCTCGCCCGGTTTCAGATCGTAATCGATTTGCCGGTTCGCCCGAACGTCGCCGTAATTTTTCGAAATCCCTTCCATCTTGAGCAGCATGGACTTGCCTCCATCCCTTGTCGCAAGCGTAGGAAACCGGCTGCTTAAGGCAGCCGGTTACGAATAAGCAGTATGGAATTGACTATGGAATTATTGCAAAGAGTCGCTTACGACGATTTTCCCTGCAACGATATCATCATTGATCTGCTTCAGCTTGTCAACGGCTTCTTGGCCGATCGCGTCGCTGAGCGGGGATTTGCCTTCCTTGTTGACGTATGTGAGACCCACGCCGCCTTCCTTCAGACCGTAGTCGCGCACTTCGAACGAGAAGTTGCCTTCGACGAAGTCCTTGACCGTCTCGTAGACGACGGCGTCCGTTCCTTTCAGCTGGGCCAGAATGACCTGCTTGCCGTCGGTGTTGTCCGTATCTTGTCCGGACGTATAGAAGCCCTTCTCGGCAGCCGCTTCGAAGACGCCCAAGTCGCCTACCGCGGACATGCCCGCTACGAAGTCGGCTCCCTGCGAGTTTTGCAGCAAGGCAAGCTCCTTCGCTTTGGCCGGATCCGTAAAGCCGCCTACGTAGTTGACCAGAACCTTGACGTCCGGGCTAACGGACTTGGCGCCTTGCTCGAAGCCGCCCGTGTATTTCTTCATCAGCGGAATATCGACCGCTACGACGTTGCCGACCGTGCCGGTCTTGGATACGAGCGCCGCGGCGGCGCCCAGCAAATAAGCGGCTTCGTGCTCGCGGAAAGCAACGCTGCGTACGTTCGGCAAATCAATGACGGTATCGATGATCGCAAACGACTTGTCCGGATATTGAGGCGCGATCTTCTTCAGCGCGTCTTCCATCTGGAAGGTCGACGTAAGGATCAGATCGAAGTCTCCCGCCGCGGCCGATTGCAGATTCTGCTCGATGGAAGCCGGGTCCGAGGACTCGATCGTCTTGAATTCGACGCCGAACTCCTGTCCCGCTTTCTTCAAGCCCTCGTCCATCAATTGGAAGAACGGGTTGACGCCGATCGGCTCCGGAGTGACCAGCGCGATTTTATACTTCTTCGCAGGCGCGGACGGACTGCTCTGCGCCTCGTTCTTATCCTTGGACCCGCACGCCGCCAGCACTCCCCCCAGGATGACAAGCATAAGTACGAGTATAAACGGTTTTTTCATCTGTTCTCTCTCCCCAATGTGAAATGCACGCATTCTGTTGATATCCTAGCAGTTTGGTCGGCTTTTGTCAAAACAAAACGAAAGAATGGAACAACTTTCCTCCCCTTTGCCTCGTATTATAGTTAACGAATCTTCGGGAAGGATGAACGACGTTATGGATCGAGAATCCGCAGAAGGAACGAACCTCTCCAGATCGCACGCCCCCAGGATGCGCATAAGCAAAAAGAAAATGCTGCTATACGGAGGCCTGGGCGTCTTTCTGATTATCGCTTCAATAGCGGCCTACTACGTCTACACGATCGTTTCTTTCGCCGGCGAGATCTATCAGCCCCCTGCCGACAACCAGCCGAGCGCCGTCGTTCCGATAGATGGCAGCGCTCCCATTCCGGTTGCCGTCATCGAGCCGCCGGAGCGGTTCGCGAACGAGCGAATCAACATTCTTCTGCTGGGAGGCGACTCGCGGGGCGTCAAGAGCACCGTCAAACCCCGCTCCGACACGATGATCGTCGTCTCGATCGATCCCGTCTCCAAGGGCACGCATCTCTTCTCGCTCCTGCGGGACACCTACGTGGAAATTCCGCGCCACGGATCGAACCGCTTGAACGCCGCGATTACGCTCGGCGGTCCCTTGCTGGCGATGGAGACGGTCGGGAACTTGATCGAGATGCCTGTCCATTATTACGTCTATACGGATTTCGAAGGCTTCATCTCGCTGATCGACGAGCTCGGAGGCATCGATTTCGAGGTCGACAAGAACATGAGACATACCGACAACCGCGACGACCCGAGATACAACATTAACCTGGAGCAAGGCGTGCAGCATCTCGACGGGCTGACTGCGCTGCAGTACGTCCGGTTCCGCAGCGACGCCTTGTCCGATTTCGCCCGCTCCGAACGCCAGCGGAAATTCCTGGCGGCGATCGCCGACAAGCTGAAGTCGTCGTCGACGCTGCTCAAGCTTCCGCAGCTCCTGAACGGCATCGCCCCCTACATCGAGACGAGCATTCCGCCCGGCGATCTGTTCGAACTGGCCCGTCTCGGTCTCAAGCTGGACACCGGCAATTTGCGAGGCATCCAGATTCCGCAGTCAGGCGCGTTCAGGAACGCCGTCATCCATGGAATGGACGTTCTCGTTCCCGACCTCGATCGGATCAAGAGCTATGTCAAAACAACTTTAGAAGGAGAAGCACCTTTATAACCGCCGGTCGCACTTGTATTCGCACCATTAATGGAGATCGCCATCCTCGAATCGGGGACGCATTCGTCGGACATCTCCGAGGTAGAATAACAAGAACTCCGCCGCACCTCCCAAGCGCCGAAAACGGTCCTCAGCCCTGCATTCCGCGACAGCGGAAGCCGGCCGGGGACCGTTTTTACGCATAATGCCTCTTCTACCCTTGTTGCCCTCTGTTCACCAGCTATTGCTCACTAGCCTTTGCTCGTCCAGCCTTTGCTCATCTAGCCTTTGCTCGCCCCGGCTGTCAAGCCGTCGACCAGGTTGCGCTGCAGCACGAGGAACAGCGTCATCACCGGCAGCGCGACCAGCACCGCCCCCGAGGCGAACAGCGTAAATTCCGTGGAATTGCGTTGGTTGACCATCTTATACAGCCCGACGGCCAACGTCCGTTGGTCCTCGGAGCGAAGCACCAGGTCGGCGAAAATGAAGTCGACGAAGCAGCCGTTGAAGATCATCAGGCTGGCGTAAGTCAGCATCGGCTTGGCCAGCGGAACCATGATTCGGAAGAACACGGTCAGATGGCTCGCCCCGTCGATCCGCGCGGCTTCCTCCAGACTTCCGGGCACGGTATCGAAAAAGCCTTTGGCCACGAACACGTTGGTCACGATCGCGCCCGAGCTGTAGACGAGCACGAGTGCCAGATGCGAATTAAGCAGCCCTACCGTGTTCAGCACGACGTACACGGCGATCATGGCCATGAAGCCCGGAAACATCTGCAGCACGAGCAGCGCGTTCAGCGAGAAGCGCCGTCCGGCGAACCGGAACCGGGACACCGCATACGAGGTCAGCAGCAGCAGGAACGTCCCCAGCACCGTCGACAGCGTCGCGATCTTTAAGGTATTCATGAACCATATCGGATATTTGGTCGAGCGGAAGAGCTCCCGATAATGCTCGAAAGTAAAGCTTCTCGGAATAAGCGTCTCGCTGTACAGACTGTTCCCTTCCTTCAAGGAGGACAGCACGATCCACAGCGCGGGATACAGGCTGACGATCGTCAGCACGATCAGAATGGCGTAGCTGAGACCGAGCTTCAAGCGGGCGTTGGAGCCGTTCATACGATCATGTCCTCCTCTTTGTAGGATCGGGTTCGGCGATAGCTCCAGATGGACAGGGAAGCGATCATCAGGAAAATAACGATTCCGATCACCGACGCGAAGCTGTACTGCGCTTGATCCAACGCGAGCTTATACAGCCACGTGACGAGCAGATCGGTGTGTCCCGCGTATTGGTAATGGGTGTTTACCGGTCCTCCGTCGGTCATCAGGTAGATCACGTTGAAATTGTTGATGTTCCCGGCGAATTGCATGATCAGCACCGGAGCCGTCGCGAACAGCATCATAGGCAGCGTAATGCGGCGGAATTTCTGATACGAGCCCGCTCCGTCGACCTCAGCGGCTTCGTAGAGATCCCGGGGAATCGTCGTCAAAATTCCGAATGCGAGAATCATCGTAATCGGAATGCCGATCCACATGTTGACGATCATGAGCGTCGCCTTGGCCCACATCGGGTTCGTCAGCCACGGCACGCCTTCGAGTCCGATCATGCGCAGCATGTCGTTGATCGGCCCGAACTTGTTGTTGAACATGTTGCGCATAACGAGCAAGGAGATCAAGCTCGGAATCGCGAACGGAACGATCATGACCGTACGCCAGAACGCCTTGAAGCGGATACGCGGCTGATGGATGAGCACCGCCACCAGAATTCCGCCGACGTACGTCGTGACGGTGGCGATCGCCGCCCAGACGACCGTCCATAGCAGCACGCCGAAAAACGTGTCGCTCCATACCTTCAAGCTCACGAGCTTGACGAAATTCGCGAAGCCGACCCAATCGACAAGGTTCGCCGGCGGCAGATTCGGATCCGCGTAATTCGTAAAGGCGAGAAGAATGGAGAACACGAGAGGGAGCACGGTGAGAAATAAAATGAATACGGCGGGAAGCAACAGAACGACGTAAGCGAAATTTCTTTGATTAATCGCTCTCAACGTCTGGCCGAACGAACGGACCTTCCGCCCTTCCTCTCGCTGAAGTCCCGTCTTGTACGCGTCGCGAATGCAGGCCGCGTACAACGCGGCGGCCAGAAGCACGGCGAGCAGCGCCATCAAGCCTTTGATCAGTAAGAAAATGGAGTGGTCTCCCTCCACCATCTGCGTCAGCTTGCCGACTTTGACCAAGCCGCTGGGCTGGTCGCCGAGCGTCCACAGCCCCCGCAAATAGTCCGGCAGATCGAGCGCCGCGGCTCCTCCCAGGAAACCGATTCCGACGGCCAGAAATAATATCCCTTTCATCCACTGGCCGTTATAGAGCTGGCCCAGGCCCATGAAGAGCGCGGACAGCAAGGCGCCCGCGGTTGGTTTGCGCATGCGAGATTCCTCTCTTTCTCGCCTCGAACGGAGCCGTCTCATAAGTAATAAGAGTCGTACCGAACGATTATCGATGGATGCAGGGTAACGGGCATCAATCTCTTTCTTTTTTCATCGATAATTTTGTACGCCTTTACTTATAAAACAGCCCCGTGCTTGGCGGACCTACTGTCTATTGGGAAGCGATGGCCGTTTTTACCGTCGTGACCATGGCGTCCAGCGTCGCCTTGACGTCGGCCTTCGGATCGTCCCACACCGTCGTGAACGCCGCCTTAAGCGGATCCCACAGCGCGTTGATTGCGGAGATGCCCGGCATCGGAGTCGAGTTCTCGAACTGTTGGAAGAAGCCGCTAACGTATGGATCGTCCTTGATCTTCGGATCTTCACCGGCTTCCTTGTTCGCCGGAATGGCTCCCGTCATCTCGTAGTTTCTCAGCTGGTTTTCCTTGCTCGCCGCGAAGTTTGCGAACAGGCGGGCCGCGATCGGATACGGTGTGTAGGAGTTGACGTAATAAGACTTGACCCCCGAGAACGAGGTGGAAGGATTGCCTCCCGGAACGGCCGGGATCGGCGCAACGCCGAAATTGACCTTGTCCTTGAAAGCGGCAACCGACCATGGGCCGTCGATGTTCAGAGCCAGCTTGCCGTCCGCGAACAGCTGCGTTTTGACGTCGTAGGTGACGTCCGCCGCATTCATCGGCAGAATCGGCTTAAGCGACCTCAAGAACTCGAAGCCTTCCACTGCTCCCGGGCTGTTCAGCCCGATATCGTTCGGATCGGTATTGTCCTGGCCGAAGAAATAACCGCCGAAGCTGCCGACGAACGGATAGGAATAATACCCGACGAATTCCCACATGACGGCGTACTTGTTCTCCTTCGAATTCGTGAACGTCTCCGCGAACTTCACGATTTCGTCCCACGTCTTGGGCGGTTCCGGAAACAGGTCTTTGTTGTAGAACAGCGCGTACGTCTCCACCGACTTCGGATAGCCGTACAGCACCCCTTCGTAGGTTGAAGCCTTAACGGCCGCTTCCGCCATCGTAGCGCGCGTCTCTTCCTCGAACACATCGTTGGGAAGAAGCAGGCCCGCTTTGACTGCCTGAGCGATCTGGTCGTGCGGCAGCGTCAAGACGTCGCCCGCCAGCTTAGAAGGGCCGTCCGTCGCCAGCCGTCCGCCTTGGTCTCCTCCGGCGACTTCCTCCAGCGTAACGGGTACGCCGTATTCCCTCTCGAAGGCCGCCGCCAGCTCTTGCATGTACGGCATTTGTTCCTTCGATTCCCATACTTTCAGCTTGGCGCCCGCTTCCGGCTTCAACGCCTCCTCTTCGCCGTCTTCGGACGGAGCGGCGCCTTCCGACGCAGTCGAAGGGCTCGTGCTTGAAGAAGGCGTCGCGCTCCCGTTATTTCCGCTGCCGTCCCCTCCTCCGCAAGCCGTCAATGCCGCAACCAGCAGCGCGCAGAGCCATCCGATACCCCATGTTTTAAGCTTCATGCTACTCATCCTCCCGTTTTTAAGTGCTTCCCCTTTTCTGATTCCCTTGCCGATTTATCCGACGTGCCGCCTCGTGCCCATCGTCTTCAGCCCCTTCCGGCAAACCGCAAAAAAGGGGCACACCCTCGCCAAGTGATTAACTCGCGAGGATGTACCCCTAGGGTAGCAGTGCCTTCAGAATGTCGAAGAAACTCTCTTTCGATCTTCCGTGAAAACGATTGCACAAACTCATCATAAACGATGTACGATTTAGTTAGCAAATTCCATTTTCAGCTCATATTCACGGTTTCAGGCCGGAAAATCGCAATTTTTCCCTCAAAATCTGTTATTCCCTGCGAAATCGTTCGTATTGCGCCCTATTTACAGATTCGCCGATCTGGGATAACATAAACAGCAAGGATAGAGCGTGGCTTTTCGGCTAGGGCAAACGATTGCACGTACGAAAGCCATCGAATCGGCCGTATTCCGCTATCCCAATATCGCAAACATCGCAAAAGCAACTTAAAGGCGCTGTTACCACCAGGTACAACCTCGTCCGTGCACGACGAGGCTGTGCTTTTTTTTCATATTCTAATTTCCCGAGTGAAGGAGACCTGTCCATGCTGCGCGAAGCGATCTACCACCGCCCCAAACAGAACTGGGCCTATGCCTACGACGACAAAACCATTTATCTGAGAGTGCGAACGAAACGAGACGAGATGGACGAAGTATCCGTAATCTTCGGAGACAAGTACGCCTGGCAGCGGACCCGCGCCGTCGCCCCGATGAACAAGCTCGTACCCGACGAGCTGTTCGACTACTGGGAAGCCGCGGTCGTCCCTCCTCTGCGCCGATTGAAGTACGGCTTCCGCTTCCGCTCCGGAGACGAGGAACTGTACATGTCGGAAAGAGGCTTCTCCGACGTCGAGCCGGCTAACTACCTTCTGCTGTTCGAATTCCCTTTCCTGAACCCCGCCGACGTGTTCTCTCCCCCCGCTTGGGTGAAGGACGCGGTGTTCTATCAGATTTTCCCGGAACGGTTCGCGAACGGCGATCCATCCCTGAATCCCGAAGGAACGCTGCCCTGGGGCGGCGATCCGACTCCGACGAACTTTTTCGGCGGCGATTTGCAGGGTGTCATCGACCATCTGGACCACCTGATCTCTCTCGGCGTGAATGCCATCTACTTCAACCCGTTATTCGAGGCGACGACCAACCACAAATACGACACGAAGAACTACATGAAGGTCGATCCCCGATTCGGTACGAACGAGAAGCTGAAGGAGCTTGTAGAAGCCTGCCATGCCCGGGGAATCCGGGTCATGCTGGATGCGGTGTTCAATCATTCGGGCAAGGAGTTCCCTCCGTTCGTGGACGTATTGGACAAAGGCGCCGAATCCCCTAACGCCGATTGGTTCCACGTGCGCGAGTTTCCGTTGCGGGTGGAAAACGGAGTGCCGACCTACGATACGTTCGGCTTTGAACCGATCATGCCCAAGCTGAACACGGAAAACGCCGAGGTAAAGCGCTACTTGCTCGACGTAGCCCGCTACTGGATCGAAGAGGTCGGCATCGACGGGTGGCGGCTGGATGTAGCCAACGAAGTCGATCACGCGTTCTGGAGGGAGTTCAGGACGGTCGTCAAAACGCTTAATCCCGAGGCTTACATTCTCGGGGAGATCTGGCACGACTCGGCCATGTGGCTCCAGGGGGATCAGTTCGACGCGGTCATGAACTATCCCGTGACGGATGCCGCGCTCGACTTCTTCGCCCGCGGCGAGATCGACGCGGTTCAGTTCGCCAACGCGATCGGCAGCCAACTGGCAGCGTATCCGAGGCAGGCCGTGGAAGCGACGTTTAACCTGCTCGGAAGCCACGACACTCCGCGCCTGCTCACCGTATGCGGAGGAGATGAGCGCCGCATGAAGCTGGCTACCTTGTTCAAGCTGACCTTCCCGGGCGCTCCGTGCGTCTATTACGGGGACGAATTCGGAATGGCGGGCGGCGGCGACCCTCATTGCCGAGGGTGCATGGTCTGGGAGGAGGACAAGCAGAACAAGGAACTGTTCGCGTTTTTCGCCTCGGCTATCCGTCTGCGCAAGGACCATGAAGCGCTTCGGAGCGCGAACTTCAAGTTCCTGGCCGCGGACGGAGGCCTGCTGGCCTACGAAAGGCTCTCTTCCGACGGCTCCGAGCGCTTCGTCGTCGCGATGAACGTCTCGGAGCAGCCGATCACAGCCGCGATATCGACGGCCACGGCCGGCCACGGCTGGACGCAAGCGTTCGGAGACGCCCCGGCCGACCTCGCAGACGGACTCATTAAGGCAGCGTTGCCGGCTTTCGGCTATTCTGTCTGGCGGTCGGAGACGTAACGGCACCGTCAATCCAACCCCTGAAACGTCGAATCGTCTTTCTCCTCTAAGCCCGAGGTCCGGTCGATCCGCTAAGCGATGCTCTCGCTGCGGAACGTTCGGGCCTTTCCGTATCATGTCTCTAACGGTCTGGCAGACCTTTACGCGAGCGAATCGGAGCGGATGTCTGCCTCTAACGGTCTGGCAGACCGTTACGCGAGCGAATCGGAGCGGATGTCTGCCTCTAACGGCCTGGTAGACCGTTACGCGAACCAATCGGAGCGGATGTCTGCCTCTAACGGTCTGGCAGACCTTTACGTGAGCGAAACCGAGCGGATGTCTGCCTCTAAACGGTCTGGTAGACCGTTACGCGAGCGAATCTGAGCGGATGTCTGCCTCTAACGGTCTGGCTGGAGCTAGAATAAAAAGTGGACACCTCATAAGAGCAGACAGATAATGAATACAACAAGAAAATGAGGTGTCCGGTATGGGGGAGCAAAGACAGCATTAC